>JAXDQB010000052.1:0-2938 GCA_034668065.1 Paraburkholderia sp. | reverse complement strand
TTGCGCTGCGTCAGGAAGTCGATCAGACCCTGCACACCGCTTTGGTTGATCTTTTCGTTGAACTGCTGCTGGTACGCCTGAATGAGCCATGCGCCGGCCACGTTCAGATCGTAGACGCGCCAGCCTTGGGGCGTCTTGTAAAGACGATAGTCGAGCTCGAGCGACTGGCCGTTGTTGATGACCGAGCTGCGCACGACAACGTCGGTGTCCGTCGGATCGGCGCGCAACGGCGCGAACTGCACCTGCTGATCGCGTATTTGCGACAGCGCGCCCGAATAGGTGCGTATCAGCAGCATCTCGAACTGCTCGACCATCTTATCCTGCTGCTGCGGCGTGGCGGTACGCCAGGCGCGACCCATCGCGAGCTGAGTCGTGCGGCGGAAGTCCGTATAAGGAAGGATTTGCTGATTGACGACCTGCGTGACGCGATTGATGTCACCACTACGGATGGTTTTGTCAGCGCGAATCGTGTCGAGCACGTTGTTCGTCACCGTCTTGATCATGCCATCGGGTTGGCTGGTGTCGACGTTTTTCACCGTCAACTGCTGTGCAAAACCAGCGCTCGAAAAAGAAACGAGCGCTGTGAAGAGGGGAATCAGGAAGAATCGTTTCATCGTAACCCTGGATGTCGTAAAACTGCTTCGGATTGGAGCCCACACTACCGTGCAAGTTCAGGCCCGGTCTAGCATGGCGCAGCAAAATTCGTGTCGAACTATTACCGCGGTGCGCGCCAAGGCCCGAAACGAATCACAACGAGCCTAGCGCAGAGCCGGCGGCATCTGTTTACTGCCGACCGGGCACCGCTGAGCCGTTCGGAGTGGCCGACGTGGCCGGCACGGCACTGTCCGACGCCGCTGCGGCTGGCGCCTCTGGCGAAGTGACGCCTGCAGTGGGCGCCGATGCTGCCAAGCCCGACGCCGCGGCAGGCGCCGCCGTCCTAGAGGCGCCCGCGCCCGGTGCTGGCGCATTCTCCGTGCCCCCCGACGCCCCGTCGTCGTAGTGCGGCAGCGACTGATCGTAATTCGGCGCACCGTCAGCGCCGGAAATCAGGAAGCGCCGCCGCTGAAGATACGCGTTGCGGAGGAACGAGTACTTGTCGAGCGCCGCACCCGATAGCACGTCGAGCGTCGTCAGCAAATTCGCGCGCGTGTTGACGAGTTTAACGCCGTACAGCGCCCAGCTCACCGACGTCGAGCTAATATAAGTCAGCGGACTGCCGAAGTAATCCACGACGAGCGCCCCCGCGTCGCGCACCGTGCTCGGCCCGAATATCGGCAAGACGAGATACGGGCCCGGCGGCACGCCGTAATGTCCGAGCGTGATGCCGAAGTCGGAGTCGTGCTTGGGCAGCTTGGCGACCGACGCAACGTCGAAGAGGCCTCCGACGCCGAAAAGCGTGTTGATCGTCACGCGCATGATGTCGCCTACGCCGTCCGCAATCTTCAGTTGCAGCAGTTCGTTCGCGGCGATATATACATCGCCGATGTTCGAAAAGAAATTCGTGACACCCTTGCGCACAGGCTCCGGCACCGCGCGTTGGTACCCCTTCGCCACGGGCTTCAGCGCGTACTTGTCGACGGTTTCATTGAAACTGAACACCCCCCGGTTGAAGCTCTCCATCGGGTCCCCAGGCGTGGGCGTCCGAACCGATGCGCAGCCGGCGAGCGCGAGCGCCGCAAAAACCAGCGTTACGTGTTTGGCGCGCGTGGTTTGCACTATTTTTCTCCGTGATTTTCCGTATCTGATGATTCATCGCAGTCCGCTCACGAACTTGCCGACAGCGCCACTCGTCAGCCGCCGGCAGCCGACGCGGAGGAAGGAATGGCGGGGGCAGCCGGGGCTGGTGCGACTGGTGCGGGAGCCGCCTTCGAAGCCCCCGCATCGGCCGCTTTGCCGTACAGGAACTGCCCGATCAGGTTTTCGAGCACGATGGCCGACTGCGTCATCGTGATCGTATCTCCGGACTTCAGCATTTCCGTGTCGCCACCAGGCTCAAGGCCGATGTACTGTTCGCCGAGCAAGCCCGACGTCTGGATCTTCGCCGAAGAATCCTTCGGAAACGGATACTGCTGGTTGATATCGATCGTTACAACCGCCTGATACGTGTTGGTATCGAATGCGATCGACGCCACGCGGCCGACGACGACGCCCGCACTCTTCACCGGCGCGCGCACCTTGAGCCCGCCGATGTTGTCGAACTTGAGTTTTACCGGGTAGGTCGACTGAAACGAAAGCGAGCTCATGTTGCCAGCCTTGAGCGCGAGAAAGAGCAGCGCCAAGAAGCCCAGCAATACGAACAAGCCGACCCAGAAGTCGAGAACAGTTTTTTTCATCGTCATCTCAAGAGAGGACCGCGGGCACGCCCGCGATGCCGTCCGCGCCCCACGGACGCCAAGTGCTAGCTGAACATTAACGCCGTCAACAGGAAATCGAGGCCGAGCACGGCGAGCGACCCATAAACGACCGTGCGCGTCGTCGCGCGCGAGACGCCTTCGGGCGTCGCTTTCGCCTCATAACCCTGGAACAGCGCGACAAAGGTGACCGCGAAACCGAACACCACGCTCTTGATGACGCCGTTGCCGACGTCGGTCCAGACCTGGACACCGCTTTCCATCTGCGACCAGAACGCGCCCGAATCGACGCCGATCATGAGCACGCCGACAACATAGCCGCCAAAAATGCCGACGGCGCTGAAGATCGCGGCAAGCAGCGGCATCGCGATGATCCCGGCCCACATGCGCGGCGCGAGGACGGTGGCGAGCGGATCGACGGCCATCATTTCGAGCGCGGACAGCTGCTCGCCCGCTTTCATGAGGCCGATCTCGGCCGTCAGGGAAGTGCCCGCGCGGCCGGCAAACAAAAGCGCGGTCACGACGGGGCCGAGTTCGCGCACCAGGCTCAAGGCGACCAGCAGACCCAGTGCTTCAGACGAGCCGTA
>JAXDQB010000051.1:0-3864 GCA_034668065.1 Paraburkholderia sp. | reverse complement strand
GATCGTCGAACAGGTTCGGGCGGCACCTGCCGCGTGGCTCATCGCCGGCGGCATTGCGGCGCTTTTCGCCGCTGTGCCTGGCATGCCCTGGCCGGTTTTTCTTTTTCTCGCTGCGATGATGCTGGCGTTCGGCGCGATGCGGCTGCGGAGCAAGGCGGCTCAGGCGGAGGCGGAAGCGGCGGCGCGCAGGCGCGCGGCGATCGAGCAGAACGTCTCTGTAGCGGCCGGCCCCGACATGCCGATCCCCGACGAACGCGACGTACGCCAGATCGTGCCGATGCGCCAGATTGTCATCTCGGTGTCGCGCTCGATGTCGGTCGATGCGCGCTTTAGCGAGCTCGTTCGCGCTGCACGGCGTGCGCGCAACGAAATCGTGATGCGCTATGGCGTCACGGTGCCGAATCTGGACACCGAGGGCACCGAGCGGCTCGAGGGCGATGAATATGAAATCGCCATCCATGAGGTGGTCGTAGCCCGTGGACAACTGCGATGGGATTGCCTGTGCGTGCCTGTCGGTGCGCTCAGCGGCGCGCTTCGAAGCCATGCGCACCCGCAAACCTACCCGCTCATCGATGGCGCGTCGTGGATCGAGCTCGATCGGCTCGCCGCGGATGCTTCACTCGCCGCCGATGGCGTGGGCGCCGCGAATTACTTTTCGCGTCTTTTGTCGGAGCTTTTGCATCGACATGCGGCGCAATTCGTCGGCATCCACGAGGCGCAACTACTATTTAGCTGGGTACAGCGGGAAATGCCGGCGGCTGCGAAAGAACTTTCGCAAGCGGTATCCCTGCCGCGTTTTGCGCAAGTGCTGCGAATGCTCGTCTCGGAGCGTGTTTCGTTGCGTAATGTCAAGCAGATCGTCGAAGCACTGGTTTTCTGGGCGCCGCTCGAAAAGGAGACGGCAGCGCTCGCCGAGCATGTTCGCCTCGCTTTACGCGCGCAGCTTTGCCAGGAGTTCGCCAACGATGGCGTGCTGTACGTGCTGCTCCTCGATCGGGATCTCGAGGAAAGGCTGCGCGCGTCGCTGCAACAGACCGTACGGGGGGCGCGGCTTGCGCTGGAGCACGAAACCGTAAAGGTGCTGTTGGCGCAGGCGAGGCGCTTGGCACTCGCTGCAGGCCACCGCGCCGCGCGGCCTGTCATGCTCAGCGCGCAAGAGCTGCGGCGTCCGCTTCGGCAACTCGTGCTCGACGATTGGTTTGATCTGCATGTCCTGAGCTATGCGGAGCTGACGCCTGCACAGCGTGTGCATTCGCTCGGCACCCTCGCCTTCGCCGATCATTCGTCGAAGAAGGCGTCGTCGACGTCGATGGGGTCGACGGGGCAAGTGCCGTGCGTCTGAATTTCGTCGACTAGGCGATAGATGATCGCGACGGCCCGATAGCAGTCGGGCGGGATGATCGAATGAGTCTGGCCGTGCTCGTAGAGACGGTGCGCGAGTTTTCGAAAACGGAAAACGGGAATGCTGCGGGATTGGGCGGCGGCGGCCATTCGCCGCGCTGCCTCGTGGGCACCTTTGTCGAGAATGAATGGTGCCGATCGCTCGTCTCCCTCGTAGTAGAGCATCACCGCCTGGTGCTCGGGGTGAATGACGAGCGCGCAACCAGTTGTAACGTTGGAGTTGGAGCCGGGCGGCGCGCTTGCCGTTTCATGCAGTGCGGCTCGCTGCCGCGCGCGCATGAGCGGGTCGCCCGTCGTTTGCTTGAACTCCTCCTTCGCTTCGCGATGAGACATGCGCAGCTTTTGCAAGTGCTGCGCTTTCGCGGCAAGCTTGCTGACGATCGCGGGAACGATCAAAACCGCCAGCAATAGACGAAGCAGCGAGTGCAGCGTGTCGACACCCGCCAGCCAGCCGTGTTCGACCGATTGCCACCGCATCATGGCGGAGAAGAGCGGTAGCCGATAGGCAAGCGCCGCATAGCCGACGAGGCCAATCAGCAAAGCCGTGGCGAACGTGATCGCGATCGAAGTCATATGCTTCGTCGAAAACATCTGCTTGAAATAGTTGAGCGGATGCAGGCGCTTAAGCGATGGTGTAAGGACTTTCGGCGCGAAATGGAGGCTCGCGCATGCCCACGTGCCGAGGATCGCTGCGACGGCGGCAGTGGCGGCGACGATCGCCAGCGCGCCCGCGAGAAATCGGGCGCCGAGCCATGCCGATTGCGCGAGCCCGGCAAGGATGGGCGCCTCGCCGAGCTGCGTGAAGGTCAACTGCATGATTTCAAGCAGTGCCCGGCAAGCGCTGTCGAAGCATGCGAACACGACTTCGACGCAAAATGCGAGCCCGAGCCATGCGATCAACGGCTCGCTGCGCGGCACATCACCCTTTTCGCGGGCATCGCGCAGGCGCTTCTCCGACGGCGGGAGCGGCTTTTCGTTCATGACTCGCGCATTCTTCGCTCACTTCGCATCGGCCGACACACTTCGCACTCGTTGCGTCGTCAACTGCAGATGCTCGACGACGATGTCATGCACTGCTTCGAGCGATGCGGGCAATGTCAGCGCAACGAGCAGTAAAGCGACGATGCTCTTGAAGGGCAGGGCGGCGACATAGGCGGGAAAGCGGGGATTCGCGCGCGCGAGCAGCGCGAAGCATGCCTCGACGAGGCCGAGCGCGAGCAGGTAAGGTAGCGCGAGCGTCAGTGAAAAGCGCAGCAGTGAAGCGAGCAGCGCCTCGATTGCTTCGCGCAAGTGGGCATCGAACGAAGGTGCGATCTGCAGCGGCGGCCACGCGGCGAAGCTCGCATAGATCGCACCCAGCAGGGCGTGAAAGGCCCCCGCGTAAATCAGATAAACGCATGACGATCGTTGAAGCAGGAGCCCTGCGAGCGAAGCATCGGGCGACGCGGTGGGGTCGAGCGCCTGCGGATTGGCACCGCGCTGATAGTCAATGTAGGCGCCGGCTGCTTCGACTGCCCATAAGGGGATTGCCAGCACGGCGGCAAGCAGCAGACCTATTCCCAGCTCCTTGGTCGCGAGCCAGATGACGACGATCAACGGCGGCGGCGCGGATTGAAGGGCGGGCAGCAGAACGGGGGCGACAGGCAATGCGAGCGCGAGTGCGAGCGCGCTTCGCGTCGTGACGGAGAAGGCCTGCGGCACGAACACCGGCAGCAGCATAAGCGCTGGCGCCCATCGCGCGGCGGGCAAGCCGATCGAAAGAACGTACGGGAGCGCGACGATGGGGAACTCGTGCATGGCCCTTAGGCGCCCGGTGAGGCCGCTAGCGCGAAAACATGGTCGACGATGTCGAGCATTCCATTGCATATCGATTGAGCGGCAGCGGCGAGGGCCGCGCACACGACGATCAGCTTGACCGCGAACGGAAGGGTTTGGTCCTGTATCTGGAATGCCGAGAGCACGACGGAAGTTGCGATACCCGCGCAGGCCGCGGCGAGCACGAGCAAAAGCGACATTTTGAAGGCGAACAGCAGTGCATGCTGGAGCAGACCTAGCGATTCCGGCATTGAATCATCCCCGGTAGGAAAGCGCGAGCGCGTGAAGCAGCCTGCCCCAGCCGTCGGCGACGACAAAAAGCAGCAGCTTGAGCGGCAGCGACACCATCATTGGCGGCACCATCTGCATTCCCATCGCCAGCAAAACGTTGGAGACGAGCAGATCGACGACGATAAAAGGCACGAAGAGGAGCAGGCCGATTTCGAATGCCGCCTGAAGCTCCGATACGACAAAGGCTGGAACCAGGATGCTCCAGTCGTCGGTCCCGGCAGATACGCTCATCGATTCGGGCCAGTTGCGGCGTGCGACGTCGAGGAAGCGCTCGCGCTCCTCGGGCCGCGTATTGCGCAGCATGAACCGGCGCAGCGGCTCCGCTACCGACAAGATTCGCGCAATTTGCGTGTGCCC
>JAXDQB010000050.1:0-6031 GCA_034668065.1 Paraburkholderia sp. | reverse complement strand
TGCTGCATGCGCTGCATCAGGACGCTACCGACCATGCCGCGCCAACCTACGAGGCCTACATTCATGATTTACCCTTCGAATAGACGCTTCCCCGCAACCTTGCCCGGCGTGACCGCGCGGGGAAGCCGGGCGGGCACGGCGAACGATCAGCGTTTCGTCGCGATCGCTTTGGGGGTAATCGATTGAGTCGAAATGCTGCCGTCAGCACCCGTGGAGCCGGCGAAGACGAATATGCCCGCACGAATCGCCTTGCCGTGCGGATTTGTCATCGAGGAGATTTGAGGGATTGACGCCATCGACACAGTTTACACGAAAATACACGGATCCAAGATTGACAGAAAGCAGCCCATGTGCGCCGCTTTCATGGCAACCCGGACGGTCATCGCACGCGCGCGTCCGGGTAGCGAAACACGCTCTTTCGCACGGCTTACAAAGCAGCCAGCACGGCGTCGCCCATTGCCGCGGTACCCACCTGCCGGCAACCAGGCGTAGCAATATCGGACGTGCGCAGGCCCGCCTCGAGCACCTTCTGCACGGCATTCTCGATGCGCTCGGCCTGCTCGATCTTGTTCAGCGAATAGCGCAGCATCATTGCAGCCGAAAGGATTGTCGCGAGGGGATTCGCGACACCCTTGCCTGCGATATCCGGGGCCGAGCCGTGCGACGGCTCATACAGCCCCTTATTGTTCTTGTCGAGCGAAGCCGACGGCAGCATGCCGATCGAGCCCGTGAGCATGGCCGCCTCGTCCGAAAGAATGTCGCCGAACATATTGCCCGTTACGATCACGTCGAACGACTTCGGCGCCTTGACGAGCTGCATCGCCGCATTGTCGACATACATGTGCGAGAGTTCGACGTCCGGGTATGCCTTCGCAACGTCGATCATCACCTCTTTCCACAACTGCGACGTCTCGAGCACGTTCGCCTTGTCGACCGAGGTCAGCCGCTTGTCGCGCTTTTGCGCTGCCTGAAACGCGACGTGCGCGATGCGACGCACTTCGGGCTCCGAGTAGCGCATCGTGTCGAAGCCCTCGCGGGCGCCTTCGAACGGGCCGTCCGGCGCTTGGCGTATGCCTCGCGGCGCGCCGAAATAGATGTCACCGTTCAACTCGCGCACGATGAGAATATCGAGTCCCGCTACGATCTCGGGCTTCAGTGACGAAGCGCCCGTCAATTGCGGATAGCAGATTGCCGGACGAAAATTCGCGAAAAGCTGCAAATGCTTGCGCAGCCCGAGAATCGCCTGCTCGGGGCGCAGCGCGCGCTCGAGCGTATCGTACTTCCAGTCGCCGACCGCACCGAACAGGATCGCGTCGGCTTCCTTGGCAAGCGCAAGCGTCGATTCAGGCAACGGGTGCCCCTTCGCTTCATAACCGGCGCCCCCGACGGGCGCTTCCTCGAGCTCAAACTTCTCGCCCAAGGCATTGAGCACCTTCACCGCTTCCTTGACGATTTCGGGGCCGATGCCGTCGCCGGGCAGCACTGCGATCTTCATGCGTATTCCTGTCTTCAGTTATTCATAAACCAGCGCAAAAACGCGCGTCAGCGAACGATCCGATGACCGAGCCACGGCTGCTTCGCAAGCCGCTCTGTCTCAAATGCACGAATTTTCTCCGCTTGACGCAGCGTAAGCGCGATGTCGTCGTAGCCATTCAGTAAGCAGTACTTACGAAACCCATCCACTTCGAAGGCGTACTCCCGGCCATCAGGACTACGAACGACCTGCGCGTCGAGATCGATCGTCAGCTGATAGCCATTGAACGCGTACGTTTCGTTGAACAGATGATCGACTTGCTGCTCCGAGAGAACGATCGGCAGCACGCCGTTCTTGAAGCAATTGTTGAAAAAGATGTCGGCGAAGCTCGGCGCGATGAGCGCGCGAAAACCGTACTGCTGCAACGCCCATGGCGCATGCTCGCGCGAGCTGCCGCAACCAAAATTTTTGCGCGCGAGCAGCACCGACGCGCCTTGATAGCGCGACTGATTGAGCACGAAGTCAGGGTTCAGCGGGCGACGCGAATTGTCCTGACCCGGTTCGCCGTGATCAAGATAGCGCCACTCGTCAAAGAGGTTCGGCCCGAAGCCCGAACGCTTGATCGATTTCAAAAACTGCTTCGGAATGATCGCGTCCGTATCGACGTTCTCGCGATCGAGCGGCGCGACAACGCCGGTGTGTACGATGAATTTATCCATGATCCGTCATCAGGTGGAAACGCCCCGCCAGAAAGCGGGGCGCAGCGGGCACGGCCGTTACCCGACCAGCGTTACAGCGCGTGCTGGACCGTACGGGCCGAATCGGTGATGTCCTCACCGAAGCCGGCCACCGTGTTGCAACCTGCCAGCGAAGCAAGTACTCCCAGCAGCAGTAAGAACGCCACGCTACGCCTAAAAACACGTCCCAACATGTATTACCCCAGCTTGCGAATATCGACGAAATGACCTTCGATCGCCGCAGCTGCGGCCATCGAAGGACTCACGAGATGGGTACGTCCACCTGCACCCTGACGCCCTTCGAAGTTGCGGTTCGACGTGGACGCGCACCGCTCGCCCGGATCGAGCCTGTCGGCGTTCATTGCGAGACACATCGAGCAGCCGGGCGCACGCCATTCGAACCCTGCATCGACGAAAACCCTATCGAGCCCTTCGCGTTCCGCCTGCGCCTTGACGAGCCCCGAACCCGGCACGACCATCGCGAGCCGGATGTTCGGTGCAACACGGCGGCCGAGCTTTTTCACGACATAGGCGGCGGCGCGCAAATCCTCGATGCGCGCGTTCGTGCACGAGCCGATGAACACCTTATCGAGCTTGATCGACTCCATGGGCAAGTTCGGCTCGAGCGCCATGTACCGCAGCGCACGTTCCATCGCGTTGCGCTTGACCGGGTCCTTTTCGCGCTCCGGATCCGGCACGCGGCCGTCGATCGAGGTAACCATCTCGGGTGACGTGCCCCAGGTCACTTGCGGGACGATCTCCGCCGCGTTGAGCTCAACGACCCGATCGAACTTCGCATCCGAATCCGACTTGAACGTCGTCCAGTATTCGACCGCCTGATCCCATTCGACACCTTGCGGCGAGAAGGGGCGGCCCTTCAAATACTCGATGGTTGTTTCGTCGACGGACACCATGCCGGCCCGCGCACCCGCCTCGATCGCCATATTGCAAACCGTCATGCGGCCTTCCATCGACAGCGAGCGAATCGTCGAGCCGCCGAACTCGATCGCATAGCCCGTACCGCCAGCCGTGCCGATCTTGCCGATGATCGCAAGCACGATGTCCTTCGCCGTGCAGCCGCGCGGCAATGGACCGTCGACCTTCACGAGCATGTTCTTGCTCTTCTTTTGCAGCAGTGTCTGCGTAGCCAGCACGTGCTCGACTTCGGAAGTGCCGATGCCGTGCGCCAGCGCACCGAAAGCGCCGTGCGTGGAGGTATGCGAATCGCCGCAGACGATCGTCATGCCCGGCAGCGTCGCGCCTTGCTCCGGGCCGATGATGTGGACGATGCCTTGACGCATGTCGTGCATCTTGAACTGGGTGATGCCATAGGCATCGCAATTCGAGTCGAGCGTATCGACCTGCAGCTTGGAGACCGGATCGGCGATGCCGTGGCTGCGATCCGTGGTCGGCACGTTATGGTCCGACACCGCGAGGTTGGCGCTGACGCGCCAAAGCGGACGCTCGTTCAGCTTCAGGCCTTCGAACGCCTGCGGGCTGGTGACTTCGTGCAGCAGATGACGGTCGATATAGAGCAGCGTAGTGCCGTCTTCTTCGGTGTGGACGACGTGCGAATCCCACAGCTTGTCGTAGAGGGTCTTGGGCATGGCTATGCGCGATAAAAATGACGACGGTCGGTTCCCGTTCGGCCGATTATGCCACGCACGCGCGCCGCACGGCATCAAAAAAAGCGATAAAAAACAGAGAGTTGGGTGGTAGTGAGACTACCCGGATCGATACAGGCCGCCCGCTATTTACCAGTTAGCGCAAAGGGTGGCATGTCAGGCGGGCGACCTCTGGGCCGGATCGTTGCCCCCATAGTAGGCCAGACGCGACGCACGCACCTTGCGCACCTCATCGTCAAGATCTTCGGCGGCCACTGCGGTTTCCGATTGGGCGGCGTCAAGCTGTCGCTCCTGCGATTCAACGCGCGAGCGAACAGTGCCACTGTTGACAAGACCATCCTCGGGCGAGGCTTTGCCAAGTGGCTGAGGGCCTACTTTCTTGGCCTCTGCCCGAGTCGCCTCTCTCTGCTGGATGGCCGCCTCTAACGACTCCAAATAGTCGTCCTGGCCGCTCCAGACAGGCCCCCCCTCGAAAGGCCGTCCCTGCGTCTGCGCATATTGCGTTTTTAGGGCGTCTTCAATTTCCGCCGCGACCACAGGCTCACGGCGGATCATTCTCACCGCGATCATCATCACAAGGTTGGACGCAGCGGACTGGACGTAACGCCCGCCGGGAAAATTTCTCTTGTCGAGCTCAAGCAGAACGTCGAGATGCCGCTTGCAAATGTCCGTCAGTTCGGCCAACTGGCTGGCGTCGAGTGGTGGCTGATCTATGGCCAGGTGGCGGAATCGGTCAACCGCCTTCCCGATCGCCTTACTTGCCAGGTCGCGGCGCACTTCATCAGTGATCGACGCGAAGATAGAGATTTTGCCGAACCGGCTGAGGAAAGCCGCGTCAGTGACCTCGTGATTAGTGCTGAGAAAGATAGTCGCGCGATTAAATGGCATCTGCACATCCATGTCGCCCATCCCCCCGATCTTGATCGTGCGCTCCTCCGGATCAAGCAGCCGCTTCAGGATGCTAAGGTTCTCATCGGTCAGGTCTTGCTCCTCGAGGTGAAAGATCACGTTCGTGTGGCCCTCGTTCAGGAAGCCCATCTGCATACGGCCGACAACGTCTTCTCTACGCTCCGAGGCAGCGGCGCCGGGATAATCGATTACCGACCACGGCCACCCCATGCCCTTTTCAACCTCCTTGCGTGGGAAGTTGATGCCGACAACATTCATTCCCAATGCCTGCCCGACAATCTTCACTAGCCTGGACTTCCCAGTCCCCCCCGGGCCCAGGAGCAAGTGCTGGATCCGCGATGGTTCTGGCGCTATCGAGTTTGTGACGATGTCCACGATCAGCGATCGGACGGTCTCGCGATTCCACTCGGGATATTCCTCAGAAAGCTTGTCGGCCTCCTGAAGTGCTTTCTCCAGGTTCTGTCGATCAAGCGCGAGCGGCTTGGCTCGCTGCGGACAACCGAGCACCGCGACCTCGCGATACCAACGCAGCACCTCGACCCCCTCGATATCGGAATTCGACTTGGCGTTCACAAGCAGATCTTCAATCTTGCCGTCAATTCGGGCGACGGCCTTGCGCGCCGCGTCGGAGTAGCCGGCCAGGAACTCCGGCGTGTTGGCTGCTTTGTCGTTCTCGAAAGTTTGCCGGGCGGCGCTAATGCCGTCGTGCCGCAACTTCACGAGAAGAGTGGCGGCAACTTCAGTTACAAGGTCTGCCGATGCCTGCGCGAGATTGGCTATCGCATGCGGATTTTTGCGTGCGGCCAGCACGTTGCTGACCACTCCGAGCCCGCGCAGGCCAAGCGGAGTTGCGGCATGTTTGAGCGCGACACGTGGCGCGAAGGTTCCTGGCTTTGCCGTGTTTTCGCTCATCCTGTGCTTCTGCCGTTGAGGCAATGATTCGAATCGATCGTCCGTGCCCCGCGTACGCGAAGCGTCGACGGCGGGTTCGGGCATGGGCTTTGTGAGCCCCGGATCTCGACCGGGAAATGAAGCTTTCAGCAGGAAGTTCGCAAGGTTGGGCGTATTGATATCCATTCGGCAGCATGAAATAAGGAATCGACTTCCTATTTTCAAGGCCGGGCACGGCAAGATACCCCCAACATGCGAAGGACTGATCTCGTATGCGATGAACTTACGGAAATTCCCGAGATCGTGCCGAACGTCGAGAGGGCGAAGATGGCGAAACAGCATTTCACGCGCATGCTTGGCGAAGCATGCGCGGTTCCCCAAAACCAATCAGAACG
>JAXDQB010000049.1:0-3038 GCA_034668065.1 Paraburkholderia sp. | reverse complement strand
GGGCGCGTGTGAATGCTCGACATGTCGTGAATTTGTTCGCGCCGATCGCCGGGCGCGAGACCGGCGCGTGTGCTGCCGCTCTGACACCGGCAGGCGATTAGCCGTCATTATTTGTTCTTCTGTTCAGGGACGGCGGAGGCACCCGCTGACTCTGCCGAAAATGGCTGATAATGGCCGGGCGACGCAGTCCGCGACTGCACACAGCCCCGCGTGTTCGCCAGCTTCGATGGGGAGACTTGATGCTCGGCGTAATCTCCAGTTTTCCGAACGCAACGCTTCTCCAACACAGCGATGGACTTGAACCTACTGAAAGCGTTTGACGCCTTGATGAGTGAGCGAAACGTCACCCGTGCTGGCGATAAGATTGGCCTGACTCAACCAGCTATGAGCCAAGCTCTAGCCAAGCTACGTCTCGAATTTAACGATGAGCTATTCGTTCGGACGTCGCGGGGAATGGAACCCACGTCTAGAGCGCATGACATTTTCGTCGAAGTTTCTGCTGCGCTCGCCCATATTCAAAACGCGCTTAGTCAGGCAGAAATTTTTTCGCCCGGAACTACCCAACGCACTTTCGTTGCCGGTGTCGCAGAGTATGCCGAGATTGCGTTAGTTGAAGGGATCATCGACGTCTTTAAAAGCTGCGCTCCTGGCGCGGACGTCAGGCTGGTGCCGACCAGAAAATCAGACTTTGTTTCTCAGTTGAACGCTCAGGACATCGATGTCGCAATTGGACATTTGAAAGACGTGCCGTCGCACATCGATTCACGGACTCTCTACACGGAGAAACTGGTAGCTGTAGCTCAAAAGAACCATCCTAAGCTGTCACAGCAGCACATACTTGAGCTTCGAGAGTATCTGTCGATGACGCATATCCTGGTCTCGACCACGGGTGAGAAGCGCGGTGCGGTCGACAAGGAACTGGAATCTCGAGGACTACGGAGGCGTATAGGTTTGGTCGTTGCAACTTTTTTGGCATTGCCCCTTGCCTTGCGAAAGTCAGACTATATCGCGTCGGTACCGGAAAGAACTGGTCAACGACTCGCCTCATTGAGCGATATTCATGTGCTGGAGCTACCGTTCTCCCATGTCGTCGAGGTAGACATGGTCTGGCACAAGCGAGAATCCAACGACGCCGCTCAACAGTGGTTTCGTAGCAAGTTAATGGAAGTCGCTTCCAATGGAGGCCGCGCTGATGATCGTGGTGCTGGTAGTAGCTGCCCTCCGGCATAGCATTCCGTCAGCGGCGGATACGCCACGCACCGTCCGGCACGATCCCGGTGCGCGTACATGGAATGAAGGTCGCCTACACGCCAAACGCCGCTGCGTGTCGGGCGTGTGGCCTGTGCGTGACAGCATGTCCCGAGCGCGCCATCACACTAGTAAGAAGCGCTCACACTGGGGCAAAGGGTTGGACCTGACAACCGGGGTAGGCCAGGCGTTTGAGTTGACGATGGATGGGCATCGCGCGGTTCACCCTGGACCCCCACGTGACCGGCTTCACACGGACCTCCGGCGTCGGACCGGAACCCCTACCGTGCGAGCGGTTTCGTTCATCTGCCCCTTGCCGCCGTTCATACCGTCACCGCGTCAATGGCTTCTATCAACCTCCAGCGGTCATCTGTGCTGGTGCTCCTATCATGTAGATTGAAACGCACCGACTACGCCGCTCCCAATCTCATGCCGCTATCTTCTCCGCCTCGATCGCTTCCTCCTGTCATCGTGTGGTTCCGTGACGATCAGCGTCTTGCCGACAACCCCGCGCTCGATCATGCCGTCGCAACAGGTCACCCTGTCGTGTGCGTGTATGTTTACGACCCAAAGCCGCGGGAAACCCGTCTGCCGGGCGCCGCTGTGCGCTGGTGGCTTCATGAATCACTGCGCGAGCTAAATGCGGCCCTTGGCGCGCTGGGCGGAGGGCTGACCATGTTTCGCGGCTCGGAACAGCAGGTGATCGAAGCGTTTGCTGCGGGGATCGGCGGGATCAAGGTTTGCTGGAATCGCCGCTATTCGGTAGCACAACGCGAGACAGACGCCGCGATAAAGGCGACGCTGAAAAAATGCGGAATTGCGGTTTCGACCTTCAACGGGCACCTGTTGCGCGAGCCGTGGACGGTGGCCACGCGTGACGCCCGGCCGTTTCAGGTATTCAGCGCGTACTGGCATGCCGCGCGGCGAGAGTATTCGCCCGAACCACCAAGGCCAGCGCCTGGGCGGATCGACTTCTTTCCGGTGCCTGAAAGTGCAACGGCACGCGTGAACGACCTTTCCGCACTCGCGCTTCAGCCTTCTGCGCCCGACTGGGCCGGTGGACTGCGCGAGACTTGGCAATGCGGCGAGGAGGCGGGACAGCGCCAGCTGCAGGCATTTTTGACCGGCGCACTGGCCGGTTATGCAAGCGGCCGTGACATCCCCGCGTTGCATGCGACCAGCCGCCTATCTCCCTATCTTCGCTTCGGCAACCTCTCGGTGCGGCAGGTATGGTACGCAGCGCTGTCAGTAGCCCGTGCGAGCCCCGCCGGCAACCCGCGCGCAGCGCCCGTGGTAGACGCTAGTCTGGACAAGTTTCTCGGCGAGCTTGGCTGGCGCGAGTTCTCGTACTACCTGCTCTACCAT
Organism: Paraburkholderia sp.; assembly: GCA_034668065.1. GTDB lineage: Bacteria > Pseudomonadota > Gammaproteobacteria > Burkholderiales > Burkholderiaceae > Trinickia. The sequence continues at coordinate 425 of JAXDQB010000049.1, read as the reverse complement.
TTCGCCCCGTTGCATCGGGTCAACTTCAGACGGCAATTCGACGCTATGCCGTGGCGCGCCGACCCCGAGGCGCTTCGCGCCTGGCAGCATGGCGAAACGGGCTACCCGCTCGTCGACGCCGGCATGCGCGAGCTATGGCATACGGGCTTCATGCACAACCGGGTGCGTATGGTCGTGGCGTCGTTTCTCGTCAAGCATCTGCTCATCGACTGGCGCGAGGGCGAGGCCTGGTTCTGGGACACACTCGTGGACGCCGATGAGGCCAGCAACCCCGCGAGCTGGCAATGGGTGGCTGGCTGCGGTGCAGATGCGGCGCCGTACTTTCGCATCTTCAATCCAGTGCTGCAGGGCCAGAAGTTCGACCCGCAGGGCGACTACGTGCGGCGCTGGGTGCCCGACCTCGCGCGCTTGCCCGGAGCGTCGAT
>JAXDQB010000048.1:0-3187 GCA_034668065.1 Paraburkholderia sp. | reverse complement strand
GGAGCGCTCCGGCCGCCATCACCCTGTTCGACAACTACGTGCACGACAGCCGCTGCGGGTTTCGCGTGCCGTACTTCCGCGAATACGCCCCGGGCGGCTACGCGTGGCCACGCATGATCTTCATCGGCGGCGACGAACGCGCCGATTTGTTCGGATTCGATCCGCTCTGCGTCCCGTTGTGCACAGTCGAGTCCGATGAGACAGCCATGAAATAAGCCACGGGCCAGACTTGTGCAACCGCGCGGATTGCCCGCGCCGGCGCCGAAGGCCCTGCGGCCGGAGCGCGGGGCGACGCGGCGCTGGGTACCGAAACGCCCATTGGCGCTATCATTGCCCTTTTCCGCATCCGCCGGTTTCTGGAAGCGCGTCTCGCGCGTCATTCAATGTCCTCGTCATCCCACGATTACCTCAAGAAAATCCTGACGGCGCGCGTCTACGACGTGGCTCGCGAAACGGAACTCGAACCGGCGCACAATCTATCCGCGCGCCTGTCGAACCGCGTTTATTTGAAGCGCGAAGACAACCAGCCCGTTTTCTCGTTCAAGCTACGCGGCGCCTATAACAAGATGGTGCATCTTCCGGCCGATGCGATGGCGCGCGGCGTCATCACCGCCTCGGCCGGCAATCACGCACAGGGCGTTGCCTACTCGGCCAAGCGTCTGGGCGTGAAAGCCGTCATCGTCGTGCCCATCACTACGCCACAAGTCAAGGTCGACGCCGTGCGCGCCCACGGCGGGCCCACCGTCGAAGTCGTGCAGGCCGGCGAATCGTACAGCGACGCGTACGCGCACGCGCTCGAGCTTCAAGCGGCGCGCGCACTCTCGTTCGTTCACCCGTTCGACGATCCCTATGTGATCGCCGGCCAGGGCACGATCGCGATGGAGATCCTGAGCCAACATCAGGCACCGATTCACGCGATCTTCGTGCCGATCGGCGGCGGCGGCCTCGCAGCCGGAGTGGCCGCCTACGTGAAGGCCGTGCGTCCCGAGATCAAGGTCATCGGCGTGCAGACCGAAGACTCCTGCGCGATGGCGACATCGCTGAAGGCCGGCGAGCGCGTGACGCTGCCCGAGGTGGGGCTTTTTTCAGACGGCACGGCCGTCAAGCTCGTCGGCACGGAAACGTTCCGGCTGTGCCGCGAGTATCTCGACGACGTCCTGACCGTCAACACCGACGCGTTGTGCGCCGCGATCAAGGACGTCTTTCAGGATACGCGCAGCCTGCTCGAGCCCGCCGGCGCGCTCTCCGTCGCGGGCGCAAAGCTGTATGCCGAGCGCACGGGCGTCGAGAACGAGACGCTCGTCGCGATTACGTCCGGTGCGAACATGAACTTCGACCGCATGCGCTTCGTCGCTGAGCGCGCCGAGGTGGGCGAAGCGCGGGAGGCCGTCTTTGCCGTAACGATTCCCGAAGAACGCGGCAGCTTCAGGCGCTTTTGCGAACTCGTCGGCGGGCGCAGCGTCACGGAGTTCAACTACCGGATTGCCGATGCAAGTGCGGCGCACATCTTTGTCGGCGTGCAGATCAAGAGCCGCGGAGAATCCGCCGCAATCGCGCAAATGTTCGCGGAGCATGGTTTTCCGGCTGTCGATCTCACGGACGACGAGCTTTCGAAGCAGCACATCCGCTACATGGTGGGTGGCCGCTCGCCGCTAGCCCACGACGAGCGGCTCTTTCGCTTCGAGTTTCCCGAGCGCCCCGGCGCGCTAATGAAGTTCCTCTCGTCGATGGCGCCCGACTGGAACATCAGCCTCTTCCACTACCGGAATCAGGGCGCCGATTACAGTTCGATCCTCGTCGGTGTTCAGGTGCCCATCGCCGACAACGCGGCATTCGAGCGCTTTCTTTCGACGCTCGGCTATCCGCATTGGGACGAAAGCGGCAATCCTGTCTACCGGCTATTTCTCGCCTGACGGCGTTCGGAGGCACTGAGATGACCCTAGACCACTCGCCGCTCGGCAAACCGTCCACGTACGCCGAGCAATACGAACCGACACTGCTCTTCCCGATCGCACGCAATCTGGCGCGAGAAGCAATTGGCGTCGGCGCGCAGCTGCCGTTCTTCGGCACCGATATCTGGAACGCTTACGAGTTGTCTTGGCTCAATGGGCGCGGCAAGCCACAGATCGCAATCGCCACGTTTTATGTGCCGGCCGAGTCGCCGAATATCGTCGAATCAAAGTCGTTCAAGCTCTACCTCGGCTCGTTTTCGCAGACGCGCGTGGAATCTGTCGACGCTTTGCGCGACATGCTCAAGCGCGACGTTTCGGGAGCCTGCGGCGCGAGTGTTTCCGTGCGACTCGCCACCCCAACCGAGTTCCATACGCTTGAAGTCGACGAGCTTGACGGACTCTCGCTGGACCGGCTCGATCTCGAGGCCGATGTCTATCATCCTGATGCTTCGCTGCTTACGGCGGCGCACGAGGACGCGCCAGTTGAAGAAACGCTGGTCTCGAATTTGCTCAAGTCCAACTGCCCGGTCACGGGGCAGCCCGACTGGGGCAGCGTGCAGATCCGCTACGTCGGTCCGCAGATCGATCACGCGGGCCTCTTGCGATACATCATTTCGTACCGAAACCACTCTGGGTTTCACGAGCAGTGTGTGGAGCGAATGTTTGTCGACATCGAGCGCGAGTGTCGCCCTGTGAAGCTTGCCATCTACGCGCGTTATACGCGGCGCGGCGGGCTCGACATCAATCCGTTTCGCGCGAACTTCAATCTACCGATGCCTGATAACGCGCGTACGGCGCGGCAGTAGGACAGCTGTCGACGGGAGTTAGCGCTTTAGCGCTTACTTCCGTCCCATGCAAAGCCGTCGACGGGAGTTAGCGCTTTGGCGCTTACTTCCGTCCCATGCAAAGCTGTCGACGGGAGTTAGCGCTTTAGCGCTTACTGCAACAAACGGGCATGGCTCGAAAAACTGGCGAGTGAAGGGGCGGCGGTCGGACCCGCAGCACCCCACCGCAATGCGTCTTCCGTGCGAGCTCTTTGCCGAGCGTGGCCTCCAGCGCTCGCAGCTGTCACCGGGCAGCTCACTCTTGGGTGATAGCATGACGCATCGGGGCATTCGGATGCGGCCAGCGCTGTTCACGCTGGCGGCCTGTTTGCGCTGCTTGCCTGGCCGCCAAGGAAATCGTCTGATGGAAACGCTTCCCGCTGTAATTTTCCCACTCGCTGCAGACGATCT
>JAXDQB010000047.1:0-17252 GCA_034668065.1 Paraburkholderia sp. | reverse complement strand
CCTCGTCGAGTTCGCTCGGTAAGACGAGCATTTCAATTCAGTTCGATTTGTCGCGCGACATCAATGGTGCGGCGCAGGATGTGCAAACGGCCATCAACGCGGCGGGCGGCATGCTTCCCAAGGATCTGCCGAATCCGCCAACCTATGAGAAGACCAATCCGGCGGACTTTATGATCATGTCCGTTGCGCTGACGTCGCCGACACTGACGTTGACGCAGCTCGACAGCTACGCGGAAGATTTTCTCGCGCAGCAGATTTCGCAAATGCCCGGCGTCGGCCTCGTCGACTTCCATGGAGAGCAACGCCCCTCGGTGCGCGTGCGGCTCGATCCCGACAAGCTCACCGCGCGCGGCCTAACGCTGGAAGATGTCCGCTCGATGGTCGGCGTGCAAACCGTCAACGCGCCCAAGGGCACGCTCAATGGCGCCGATCGCTCGGTCGTATTGAATGCGACGGACCAGGTGATGGCGGTGCAACAGTACGCTGCGATGATCGTCGCCTACAAGAATGGCGCCGCAATTCGAATTGGAGATTTGGGGGAGGTGGTCGGCGCACCGGAAGACACGCAACAGGCGGCCTGGCTGCAGCGTGAGCGGGCCATCGTGCTCGACATCCACAAGCAGCCGGGCTTCAACGTCGTGCAGACGATCCACAATATCGAGGCGCGCCTGCCGGGACTCGAAGCGGGGCTGCCCGCGGCGGCGCATGTGCACATCGTCGGCGACCGGACGCAGACAATCAACGCATCGGTGCACGATGTCCAGTTCACGCTGATCCTGACCGTTGCGCTGGTGGTGATGGTGATCTTCGTTTTCCTGCGCAATCTGTGGGCAACCGTCATTCCGAGCCTGACCATTCCGTTGTCGATTATCGGCACGTTCGGCGTGATGTATTTGCTTGGCTACAGCCTGGATAATTTGTCGCTGATGGGCCTGACGATCGCGGTCGGTTTCGTCGTCGACGATGCCATCGTCGTCATCGAAAACGTGATGCGCCATATCGAGGAGGGTGTTGCGCCAATGCACGCCGCGCTCGCGGGCGTCATGGAGGTGCGCTTCACGATCGTCTCGATGACGGCGTCGCTCATTGCCGTGTTCATTCCGATCCTGCTGATGGGCGGTATCGTCGGCCGCTTGTTCCGCGAGTTCGCGGTGACCGTTAGCGTGGCGATCGTGGTCTCTGCGATTGTCTCCCTGATGATTACGCCGATGCTGTGCGGCTGGCTGATTCGCAGGCCCGAAAAAGCCGACGGCAATACGCGCGTGCGCCGGCTCGAGCGGTGGCTCGAAGCAGGGTTCCAATGGACGGAGCGGCATTACGAGCACGCGCTCGACTGGGTTCTGAAGCGCCAACGCCTGATGCTGGCAGTCATGATTGCGACGGTGGCCGCGACGGGAGTGCTCTTCGTGACTATCCCAAAGGGATTCTTTCCGCAGGAGGACTCGGGCCTCATCATGGGCGTCGCGCAGGCCGCGCCCGATATTTCGCCCTCTGCGATGTCGGTCAAGATGCGGCGGCTCGGCGACATCGTCATGGCTGATCCGGCGGTGGACAACGTGTATTTCTGGATCGGCCCATCGCCCACGATCAGCCAGGGTCGCTTCATGATCAACCTCAAGCCGTTCGGCGAGCGCACGGCGAATGCGGGGCAGGTGCTTGCGCGGCTCAAGCGCGGGACGGCCGGCGTGCAAGGCATCGCGCTGTCGATGCAGGTGCGGCAGGATATTCAGGTTGGCGGCCGGCTCAGCGCCGCGCAATACCAGTACACGCTGCAGGATTCGGACATTGTCGAGCTTGCGCATTGGGCGCAGTTGCTGACCAAGTACTTTGCCGCGCTGCCCCAGTTGACGGATGTATCGACGGACCTGCAAGCCTCGGCGACGAGCGCGACCGTCGTCATCGATCGCGATACGGCGTCGCGCTTTGGCATCACTGCGCAGATGATCGACGACACGCTTTATGATGCTTTCGGTCAGCGGCAGATAGCGACGATGTTCACGCAATTGAACCAGTATCACGTCATCGAGGAGGTCGACCCGAAGTTCCAGCTGACGACGGATGCGTTGTCGCGGCTTTATATTCGATCGCCCACCACTCAGGGGCTCGTTCCGCTCGATTTGATCGTGCACGTTTCCGACGCAGTCTCGCCGATTTCGGTCAACCACCAGGGCTTGTTTCCCGCGGTCACGATCACGTTCAACCTCGCGCCCGGCCAGTCGCTCGGCAATGCGGTCAGGGCTATTCACCAGGCCGAAGCGACGGCCGGCATGCCTGACAGCGTGACCGGCACGTTCCAAGGCACCGCGCAGGCGTTTCAGGCTTCACTTTCGAGCGAGCCCTATCTGATTGCCGCGGCGCTCATCGTCGTGTATCTGGTTTTGGGCGTGCTTTACGAAAGCCCGATCCACCCGCTCACGATCATTTCGACACTGCCCTCGGCGGGGCTCGGCGCGCTGCTTGCGCTCAAGCTGTGCGGGCAGGACCTTTCGATCATGGGGCTCATTGGCATCATCTTGCTGATCGGTATCGTGAAGAAAAACGCCATCATGATGATCGACTTCGCGCTCGCGGCCGAACGCGAGCGGGGCATGCCGCCGTTGGCGGCGATCAGGCAGGCCTGTGTGCTGCGGTTCAGGCCAATCATGATGACGACGCTAGCGGCCATGTTCGGCGCGCTACCGCTGGCGCTCGGCCACGGTGCGGGCGCCGAGTTGCGCGTGCCGCTCGGCATCTCGATCGTGGGCGGGCTGCTCGTCTCGCAGGCGCTGACGCTCTTCACGACGCCGGTGGTCTACCTGTGGTTCCATCGCCTCACGCGTCGGAAGCGGGCGGACGGCGCCGGCAGAGGACTGGCGCCGCAGGTGGAGTGAAACCGCCTTTGCAGGCCGATTTCAAGCGCGCGGTGGAAGGTGGTCCGTCGCTGGCAAGCAGGGCATCGGGCCTTCGAGGCGCCCGATGCCCTGCCGAATTCCACACATGACGCCAAAAACGGGCCTCGCCGCTCAGTTCCCGCTGCCGCGCACGACGCGGCGTTGCTTCACGCTGTCGGCGAGCCCTTCGAGGACGCCGATGCTTTCGTCCCAGCTGATGCAGGCGTCGGTGATGCTCTGCCCGTAGTTGAGCGGGCAATTCTCCTGCAGGTCCTGGCGCCCCGCGACGAGATGCGATTCGATCATCACGCCGATGATGCGCTCGTCCCCGCCCGCAATCTGCCGGCCGATGTCGGCGCAAACGGGGATCTGATTCTCGTGCTTCTTCGAGCTGTTGGCGTGGCTCGCATCGATCATGAGCCGCGCCGCGAGCCCGGACTTGCTGACGGCCGAGCACGCCGCATCGACGCTTTCGGCGTCGTAGTTCGGCGCCTTGCCGCCGCGCAGGATCACGTGGCAGTCCTCGTTGCCGGCCGTCGACACGATCGCCGAATGGCCGCCCTTCGTCACCGAGAGGAAGTGGTGCGACTGCGAAGCGGCCTTGATTGCATCGACGGCGATCTTGACGTTGCCGTCCGTCCCGTTTTTGAAGCCGACCGGGCACGACAGCCCCGATGCGAGTTCGCGGTGCACCTGCGATTCGGTCGTGCGCGCCCCGATGGCCCCCCAGGAGACCAGATCGGCGATGTACTGCGGGCTGATCATGTCGAGAAATTCGGTGCCGGCCGGCAGGCCCAGCTCATTGATGCCGACGAGCAACTCGCGCGCAGCGCGCAGGCCTTCGTTGATCTTGAAGCTGTTGTCGAGATAGGGATCGTTGATCAGGCCCTTCCAGCCGACGGTCGTGCGCGGCTTTTCGAAGTAGACGCGCATGACGATTTCCAGCTCCCCGGCTAACCGCTTGCGCTGCTCCACGAGCCTGCTGGCATATTCGAGCGCCGCCTTCGGATCGTGAATCGAGCACGGCCCGATGATGACGATGAGCCGGTCGTCCATCCCGTGCAGGATGCGATGCAGGGCCTGGCGCGTGCCGTAGATCAAATCGGCACTGTGCTCCGCGCATGGAAACTCGCGGATCAAGTGCGCGGGTGGAACCAGCTCTTTCAGTTCGCGAATGCGGACATCGTCGGTGTTGTGGGGGGCCATGCTGCTTTTCTCCTTGTCGATTCGGTACGGCGTTCGCCCGTTCGGGGCTTCGTCCACGGCCGCCGCGGCAAAAAAAAACCGCCGGGCTTGCCGGCGGTTTTTCGGGAATTCGGGTTCGCTTAACGCGCTAACACCCCTCTCGAGACCGCCAGCGGACTGAGATGCCAAAAGAAGTGAAAGTAAAACTTCGTGAGCATGGCAGCGGTCGAATTTCTCAAAAAAGGTGCTTTCGCTTTATACCCCGAGCAGACGCGACTGGCAAGCCGCGTCCGCGAAAAATGCGGAAATTCCGCATGGTCAGGCCCATTTGCGCGGAAATCATGCACTCAGGCCAGCACGCTCGTTCAGATCGTGCCCCCAACCGTCATCTTCTCGATCCGCAGCGTCGGCTGGCCGACGCCCACCGGAACGCTCTGGCCCTCCTTGCCGCAAACGCCCACCCCCGTATCGAGCGACATGTCGTTGCCGATCATCGTCACATACTTGAGCGACTCGGGGCCGCTGCCGATCAGCGTCGCGCCCTTGACGGGATAGGTGATTTTGCCGTTTTCGATCATGTAGGCTTCGGAGGCCGAAAAGACGAACTTGCCGTTCGTGATGTCGACCTGGCCGCCACCGAAGTTGACCGCATAGAGCCCATTCTTCACCGAGGCGATGATCTCCGCCGGGTCCTTGTCGCCGTTGAGCATGTAGGTGTTCGTCATGCGGGGCATCGGCAAAGCCGCATACGATTCGCGGCGCGCGTTGCCCGTCACCGGCATCTTCATGAGGCGGGCATTCAGCGAGTCTTGAATGTAGCCCTTGAGCACGCCGTCCTCGATGAGCGTCGTGCACTGCGTCGGATTGCCTTCGTCGTCGATATTGAGCGAGCCGCGGCGGTTCGGCAGCGTGCCGTCGTCGACGACCGTCACGCCTTTGGCCGCCACGCGCTCGCCGAGGCGTCCCGCGAATGCCGACGAGCCCTTGCGGTTGAAATCGCCCTCAAGGCCGTGGCCGATCGCCTCATGCAGCAGCACGCCAGGCCATCCAGGCCCGAGCACGACCGTCATCGCGCCGGCCGGCGCGGGCCGCGCGTCGAGGTTCACGAGCGCGGCCTTGACCGCATCGTCGCAATAGCGCGCGAGAACTTCATCGGTGAAATAGCCGTAGTCGAAGCGTCCGCCGCCGCCGCCCGTGCCCATCTCGCGCCGCCCGTTCTGCTCGGCGATGACGGTCACCGACACGCGTACGAGCGGCCGCACGTCGGCCGCGAGCACGCCGTCGCTGCGCGCAACAAGCACGATGTCATATTCGCCCGCGAGCCCAGCCATCACCTGCGTGATGCGCGGGTCGCGGCTGCGCGCCATCTGCTCGACTCGCTCGAGCAGTTTCACCTTTGCCGTCGCGTCGAGCGAGGCGAGGGGATCGGCCGGCAAGTAGAGGTCTCGGCCGGCCACGCCCTTGAGCGCACTCGCTACCTTCACTTTCTGCTTGCCGCCGCCCGCCTTGGCGATCGAGCGCGTTGCCTCGGCCGCGCGGCGCAGCGCTTCGGGCGAGAGATCGTCCGAGTAGGCAAAGGCCGTGCGGTCGCCCGCTACGGCGCGCACGCCGACGCCCTGGTCGATGCTGAAGCTGCCCGACTTCACGATGCCTTCCTCGAGGCTCCACGCTTCGCTGCGCGTCGCCTGAAAGTAGAGGTCCGCGTAGTCGACGCGGTGCGTGAAGATGTCGGCGAGCGTGCGTGTAAGCAGCGCTTCGTCGAGGCCATAGGGCGTGAGCAGCGCGTCTTTCGCCGTCACGAGATTGCGGATGCCGGGTTCGATAATATTCATGCGGATTGATCGGTACGAACGGAATGCGATGAGTTAAAGGCGCTCGACGTCACTGGACGTCTGTCAGGACGCAAAAGCGATGCCGACGTCGACAGCCACCTACGCCAGAACGCGATGCCGCCACGCGGGCAGGCTGCGTCTGACTTCCTGGATGCGCCCGAGGTCGATATTGCCAGCCACTACGCCCGGGCCGTCGGCCGCTCGTTCGGCGACCACCTCGCCCCATGGATCGACAAGCATGCTGTGTCCCCACGTGCGCCGACCGTTTTCGTGCGTGCCGCCTTGCGCGGCGGCGAGCACGTAGCACTGGTTTTCGACGGCGCGGGCGCGCAAGAGCGTTTCCCAGTGCGCGCGACCTGTCGTGTACGTGAAAGCCGACGGCACGACGATCAGCGTCACGTCGCCCATGCGCCGGTACAGCTCCGGAAAACGCAGATCGTAACAGACCGAGAGACCCACGCGTCCGAAGGGCGCATCGAACGTGCGTACGGTTGCACCGGGCCGGATCGTGCGTGCTTCGTCGAACGACTCAGTGCCCTTTTCGAAGTTGAACAGGTGAATCTTGTCGTAGCGCGCCGCCTCCTTGCCTTCGGGGTCGAATACAAGCGTCGTATTGAGCACACGCAGGGCGTCGGGCGCGGGTTCGGTCACCGCGAGAGGCAGCGTGCCGCCGATCACCCAAACGCCGTGACGCCGCGCGGCATCGGCCAGAAAGCGCTGGATCGGGCCGTCGCCATAGGCTTCGCGCACGGCCAACTTGTCCGTCTCCTTGACGCCCATGAAGCAGAAGTACTCGGGCAGCAACACGAGTCGCGCCCCGTCGCTCGCGGCTTCGGCGATGAGCCGGGCAGCGTCCTCGAGATTGCGCTCCCGCTCGGGCGTACTGACCATCTGGAGCGCGGCCACGCGAAAGGGCAGGAATGGCGTGGGAGTGGCGTTTCGATCGCTCATGGATGTCCGTGTGCGAAATAACGGGAAAACGGAAAAACGGAAAAAACGGTGCCGGCCGGCTCGGTGCCGCAAGGGCGCCACACTTACTTGCCTGTCGCTTCGTTCGGAGCGCTCATCTTACCCCGATCGCCCGACACCCGCTCGACGTGCGGCTGGGACCAAGAACCCGTTATGGCGTACTGCGTGGCGAACGCATGCGCAATCGATTGCGAGAGCGCGACATTTGCGAGCAACGCGCCCACACCGAACAGCGGGTTCACGATCGTCGCGGCGATCACGGCCGAGCCTGCGCTCACCGTGGGCGTTACGGCCACGCGAAAATCCTGCGTCTCCGCTGCGAGATTGACGGTGCCCGAGACGTCCGCCCTCGCGGGCGCTGTCAGGATTCGGAAATCGCCCGTGCGGCCGACGCCGTTCTCAATGCGCGCCGTGCCCGTCACGCTCTCGAATGGAAGGCCTTCACCGATCACATCCTTGAAGTTCAGCGTGAGGACGCGTGCGAGACTTTGCATGCTCAGCACGCCGAGGAGCTTGGCGACGCCGGGGTCGACTTTGAGGATCTGACCGTGGTGCAAATCGAGCGCCATGCGGCCCCAAAGCGTCGGATAATCGACGGCGGTCGGCTCGCCGTGCCAGCCCACTTTGCCCGTCAGGGATCCGGCGCCTTTCTTCACCGTGCGCGGCAGGCCGAGCTGATCGAGCAACGCGCCGGCGTCGGTGATGTCGAGCTTGAAATCGATGGCCGTGCGGCGCGGTGCATCCTGCTCGACGTTGGTGCCCAGACGGCGCGCGGTGCGCCAGTTCGCCGTGGCGAAGAGGTGCGCGGCCGCGTTCGTCAGCTCGAATTTGTCCACCTGCCAGACCGGCACACCGCTTTCGTCGAGGTTGCGCGCGGCGACGGCAAGCTGCCCCAGGCTGCGCCCGCGCAAGACGAGATCGTCGATGGCGAGGTCGATGGCGGGCATGTGCCGTGCCGATGCCGACGACAGTTGACCGACCAGGGTATTGCCGAGCGTCGCGGGAATCTCCGCCTTGGCGAAACGTGCCTTCAGCTGACCGCCCTCGTTGTCCGTCGCGCCGGGTTGCCACGTCACGCTTCCGGTCAGCTGATCCGACGCAATATGCGCAGCCCAGTCGCGTTCCGGGCGGGCGGCGTCGATTCCGACATTCGTCCATTCGCGATCGAGCAGCTTGAGCGTATTGAAGTGCAGGGCGAAGCTGCCCGGCATGAACGGGGCGGTCGATCCCCCGCCGGCTGCGCTCGCCCGGGCAAGATTGCCCGTATCCTGCTGGGCACGCAGCTCCGCGACAATCTTGCGCCAGGCGTCCGCGTCGAACGATGGCAGCGTGCCGACCATACTCACGCCGTTGCTTGGCAACTGGGCGGGCTGGCCGATGCCGATCGCCCCCCGCACGACCTGAGGCTGCCCGAGCGTGCCCGGTCGGGCGGCATCGCTGCGCAACGCGTTGTGCAACATGCTGTGCAACACAAATGAAGCTGTGACGGGGCCGAGCTGAAGGTCGGCGCGCGCAAGCGGCGATGTCGCGCCTTCGATCGGCTTCACCGCGAACGAGAACGGCATCGGCGTGCCGATCGCCTTGCCAAGCGGCGCGGGGAAACCGAGCGCGAGGCCTGTGAGATCGGAGTGCGCGGCGATCTCCGGCATGCCGCCCTTTGCGCCGCGTATTTTGAGCGCATAGGGCGCCGTGCCGTCGAGATGCCCAAGCAGCGTGCCGGCCGGTCCTTGCAGATCGAGCCCGCGCGCGCTCGTCGCCGCAATTTCCCCCGAGAAGTCGAACGCATAAGCGCCGTTGGCCGCCATCGCGCCGTCGGCATGCAGTTCCCCGCCGAGCCACCGTCCGGCCACGCGCTCCAGCGCCAACGTGCGCTCGGTGAAGCGAACATGGCCCTTCAACCTCTCGAAAGGCGGCCAATTGGAGCGGGTCAACGTGTTGCCAAAGAGCTCCACGGTGCCGGCCACGCTCACGTGCGGCTTCGGCGTGCGCGGCACGATCAGCTTTAAATCGAGCGTTGCCGGCCCGTTCGCGCGAAGCTTTTCGGCGACATGGCCCGTCAGGCTGCCGGCCGCGCTCTTGTTCAGGTAGTCGAGCAGATCGGCGAGCGGCCCATGCGCCTTGCCGTCGATGACGAAGTTCGATGCGCGATTGCCGAGATCGGCGATCTGGCCGCTCACGTGCTCGAGCGCGACATGCTTGTAGCGCGCCCGGTCGATGTCAAAGCGCAGGACGTTTTCGTTGAGCGAGAACACGCCGTTGATGCCTTCCAGCGCGGGCCAGGTGCCGGGCTCGCCGTTTTTCAGCTTCATCGGCGGATAGGGCGACGGATCGAACTTGCCGCCTGAGAACGGCGCGGCGATCCGAAAAACGCCGGCTTTCGGGTCAAGCGAGTAGGGAAACTTGTCGAGGGCCCCGTGGATTTCGATCGTCGCGTCGCGGGTCACGCCGTCCTGCAGGCCATGGCCGAGGTAATGCCGCAGGTGCACGTCGATGCTCGTGGGTAAATAGCGCGCAAGGCTTGCAACTTTCGCCCGAGCGATGCTCGCTGTCAGATCGAGCGAGCCGCGGCCGTGGCCGGGGTTCGTGTAGTTCGCTTTGACGGTGCCCGCCAGATCGCCGTTCGCCATGCTGAGCTCGGGCACCGTCACTGCGAATGCCTTATGCGGCTGGCCGGGCGCGGGGCTCACCGTCCACTGGCCGCGCCCGCGCAGCTGATCGAAGTAGTGGCGGGGATCGTCGAACGCGCCCGGCACCGTCAGCGTCGCATTGACTGTGTCGATCGATACACTGCCGTGCGTTTCGTCGGCATCCACGGTGCCCCAGAGATTTTCGAAACCAGGCAGGCCGGCGTGGGGATGGCCCAACGGGGACAGTCCAGGCGGCGGCTCCTGAGCGGCGATGCTGACGCCTTCGAGGTCGCCTTTCACACGGTAGCGCAGGATCGGCGCCGTGCCGGTGACGATCTGCTCGCTCGCCGCGAGTGCGTTCTCGGGCCGGGCGCGCTCGACTTCGATCGTGTAGTTGGCGACGAGCCCGTGCGGGTCGAAGCGCACGAGCTCGTCGAGAAAGCGCTTGGGCATGGGCAGCGCGCGGCTGAACTGGCCGAGCACGCCGAGATCGACGCGATCGCCCGTCACGCTTATTAGCTGGCCGTGCTCGACGCTCGGCGCCCGATATCGTCCCGTGAGCGTCGTCAGCGCCAGCGTGCGCGTGAGCGGGGTGCCGTCGGCGAGCGGCGGCTGGCCAAGCTCGGCACGAAGATCCGAGAGCCGGATGCGGTAGTCTCGCTGCGGATCGATTTGGGCGGCCCAGCCGAAGCGCGCCACCGGCACATCGAGCCGCGGCTGCGTCGGGCGTACCCGTAGCGCGACGTCGTCGCCTTGCAACTCGCCGCGCGCCGAGCGGATCCGGCCGCCCGCGAAGTCGGCCCAGATCGCGTTGTCGATGCGACCCGCATAAAGTGAGATGGGCAGCTCCACGTAGCGGGCAAGCGCGGGCAGATCGACGGGGCCCGTGGAGAGGTAGGCCTCGCCGCTCCAGTTCTGTGGCTGGCCGCGTTCGGCGAGCGGCCTATGGCGAAAGCGCGCGCGGAAATCAAGCTGACCCTTGAGCACCGTATTCCCAGCCGGCGCCTGCAAGGCGACGCGGTGCTCGAATCCGCCGTTGAAAATGGCCGCGCGGATGTCGTGCAGCGCCAGTTCGGGCGCTTGCCGGACGCCGTCGCGCCAGCGCAGCGTGGCGCCGCGCAGCACGATCGCCTGTTGTGAGAGCAGCCAGTCGGAGAAGGTCGCATCGCCCCCCGTGTGCGCGGTGGGCACGGATACGCCCGCGATCGTCAGCGAGCCGTCCGCCGCGCGCGCTGCGAGCACATCGGGCCCATCGACGATGAGACTGGCAAGCGCAGGCTTGCCGCGCATGAGCGAACTCCACGAAACGATGGCTGTGGCATGCGGCACCGATAACGCGAGATTGCCGTCGCGATCGCGAATCGTGAGGTTGGTTACGTCGACGCCCGGCTCCAGGCCGGACCAGTGGGGCGCGAGCTTTCCGATGCGCAGCTCGGCGTGGATTGCCGCGGAGACGGCCGCTTCGATGCGAGGGCGGAAGCTGTCAATACGTGGCAGCAGCCCGTAGCGCAGGCCGAGAAACGCAGCTGCGGCGATGAAGTAGACCGCCAATGCGAGGGCGAGCGCCGTCTTGAACGTTCGACGCAGAAGCCAATGGTCGTGGCGCTGGGGTCCGGCAACGGCTTTTTCGACGGATTCCTTGCTGTCGGACATTCTGCGGAGACGGGGCGTGAACCGGGGTCTAGGGCGTGGGTGTGGTAGCTTCGTGTTCAGAGCGACGAATGTATCACACGGGTGTATGCCGGCGCGATATTGGCGAACCGGCGGCCCGCGAGAGCCTCCGCGCTCTGCGCTCGTGCAACCACGAAGCAACCACGAAGCAACCACGAAGCAACCAGCGAGCCACCTCCTTTCATGACTGCATCCGCATTGCTGAGTTCCGATTACTCCTCCTACGCGGCACGGGCTTGCGCAGCGCGCCCCGAACTGGCCGGCCTGATTGCCGAATGGGCCGAGGCGCCGGTCACGCGCGAGCGCATTGATGCGCGCTATCAGCTGCTTGTCGCCGAGGCGCGGGCCGCGCAAGGGTTTGCGCAGGCGGCTCCGCTCCCCGAGGAGGCGCTGCGCCGTGTGCTGCGCCGATTGCGCACGGAAGTGCTCCTCGCCGTCATGGAACGCGATCTGGCTGGTCGCGCCGACCTCGCCGAGGTGACGGGCGCGATGAGCGACCTCGCGGAGGCGGCCATCCAGCATGCGCTCGCGGTGCTCTCGGCCGAGCTCGAGGCGATTTACGGTGAGCCGCGCGGGCCCGCGGGGGAGCGGCTTGTGCTTGGCGTCGTCGGCATGGGCAAGCTCGGCGGCCGTGAGCTCAACGTCTCGTCCGACATCGACCTCGTCTTTGTCTACGAAGACGATGGCGAAACCGCGGGCGGCGCGCGCGCGCCGATTGCGACCCAGGAGTTTTTCGCGCGGCTCGGGCGGCGGCTCATTGGCGCACTTGCCGAGCCGACGGCCGACGGCTACGTCTTTCGCGTCGACATGCGGCTCAGGCCAAACGGCGATGCGGGGCCGCTTGCCTGCAGCCTCGGCATGCTCGAAGAGTACTTCTACGTGCAGGGCCGCGAATGGGAGCGCTATGCCTGGATCAAAGGGCGGCTTGTTGCGCAAGGCGAATGCCCGGCGGCCAGGCGTCTTGCGACGCAGCTCGATGCGCTCGTCAAGCCTTTCGTCTACCGGCGCTATCTCGACTTCGGCGTGATTGGTGCGATTCGGGCGCTGCACCGGCAGATCGGCGAGGAGGCGCGGCGGCGCGCCACGATGCGCCCCGAAAAGGCCGACGACATCAAGCTCGGCCGCGGCGGCATCCGCGAAATTGAATTCAGCGCGCAAGTATTCCAACTGATTCGCGGCGGCCAGGACGCCGGCTTCCGCATCAGGCCGACGCTCGCCGTGTTGCGCCACGCCGCGGCGCGCGGGTTGCTCGCGCCCGCTGTTTGCGCCAGGCTCAGTGATGCGTACCGTTTTCTGCGCGTGCTCGAGCACCGCCTTCAATATCGGCATGACGCGCAGACGCACGCGATGCCCGTCGATGGCGGTGAGCGCGCGCGGCTCGCCGCCTCGCTCGGGTTTCCCGGCTATGCAGCGCTCGTGGCCAAGCTCAACGCCTATCGGGAGTTCGTGGAAGCGCAGTTCGACGAGATTTTCGCCGACAAGACGTGCGCCAACGGCGGCGGGGCCGAAGATTGCACGGCGGGGGGCATTTGGGGCAGTGCACTCGACGACGAGGCGGCATCCGACAGCCTCATTGCGCGTCTTGCCGAGCATGGTTTCGCCGAGGAGGCGGGTGAAGTCTTCACACGTCTTTCCAGCGTGCGCCGATCGACGCGTTACGCCGGTCTGCCCGAGCGCAGCCGGGAGCGCTTCGACGGAATCGCGCGGCGGGCGCTAGATGCCGCGGCGGCACTCGAGCCTGCGACCAAACGCGGCGCGACGCTTGCACGCCTTTTTGACCTGCTCGAGGCGGTGGGGCGGCGCAGCGCCTACCTCGCGCTGCTCGACGAATATCCCGCCGCGCTCGAGCGCGTGATGGCGGTGCTCGCAGCCTCGCGCTGGGCTGCGGGCTATTTGACGCGCCATCCGCAGCTTCTCGACGAACTGCTCGACGACGAGGCGATCTCGAGCCCGTTCGACTGGGCGGCGTTCAAAGCGTCGCTGCGCGCGCGGCTTGCCATGGCAGACGGCGTCGAACAACAGATGGACCTCCTGCGCCATGCGCACCAGGCGGAGGTGTTTCGCATCCTGCTGCTCGACCTCGCCCGCAAGCTGACGGTCGAGCAGGTAAGCGACAGGCTTTCCGAGCTGGCCGACTCAGTCCTCGACGTGACGATGGAGGCCGTATGGCGACAGCTCCCCAAGCGGCATCGCGAGGTGCCGCGCTTTGCGGCCATCGCTTACGGCAAGCTTGGCGGCAAGGAGCTTGGCTACGCGTCGGATCTCGATCTTATTTTTCTCTACGACGATCCCGACGATGCGGCGGCCGAAGTCTATGCGACATTCACGCGGCGTCTCATCACGTGGCTGACGACAGCGACGGGCGCCGGCACCCTGTTCGATATCGATTTGCGCCTTCGGCCGAACGGCGAGGCGGGGCTTTTGGTCACCGGACTCGACGCATTCCGGCGCTATCAGCTACGCGAGGGCGACGCGGCGAACACGGCCTGGGTCTGGGAGCACCAGGCGCTCACGCGCGCGCGTTTTTGCGCCGGCGACGCCGAGATCGGCGCGCAGTTCGAGGTGATCCGCGAGCAGGTGCTGACAATGGCGCGAGAGGCGGCGCCGCTTGCGGCCGAGATCGACGCCATGCGCGAGCGCGTTGCGTTGGGCCATGTCAACCGCACGCAGCTCTTCGCCCTCAAGCATGACCGCGGTGGCATGGTCGACATCGAGTTCGTCGTCCAGTATTGGGTGCTGCTGCATGCAGCGCGCCAACCGGAGCTGATTCGAAATACCGGCAACATCTCGCTCTTGCGCCAGGCGTCGCGTTTCGGGCTGATGAGCGAGGAGGAAGCAGAAACAGTCGGTGGCGCCTACCGTACCTATCGAAAGCTCCAACATCGGCTCCGGCTCGACGGCGTGGAGACGGCGCGAGTGCCGTCCGAAAGCGTTTCCGGCGAGCGCGCGGCCGTGCTTGCTCTGTGGCGGCGTGTGTTTGGCTGATCCGATGCGGCGCGGGCGCTTGGGGACGCCCGGGGACACTTGGCAGGCGGGCATGCCGCTACGCGGCCAGCATCTCCTTCG
Organism: Paraburkholderia sp.; assembly: GCA_034668065.1. Taxonomy (GTDB): domain Bacteria; phylum Pseudomonadota; class Gammaproteobacteria; order Burkholderiales; family Burkholderiaceae; genus Trinickia. The sequence continues at coordinate 3,032 of JAXDQB010000047.1, read as the reverse complement.
CGTGACGGCGCGTGGTGGCCGTGATCTCGATGCCGCCGAGCATGCGGGCCACTTCCTCGATGCGATTCGTACGGTCGAGCGAGCTGACGGTGGAGAGGGTGCTACCATCCGCCGCAGTCCTTTTGGCCACTTGGAAGTGGTGATCGCCGCGCGCGGCGACTTGCGGCAGGTGCGTGACGCAGAGTACCTGCCGCTCGCGGCCGAGCTGATGCAAAAGCCGGCCGACGACTTCCGCCACGCCGCCGCCGATGCCCGTGTCCACTTCGTCGAAGATCAGCGTGGGGGTCGGGCGTGCCGTGCTCGCAACGACGGCGAGCGCCAGGCTGATGCGCGCGAGCTCGCCGCCGGAGGCAACTTTGGCGAGGGGCTTCGTCGGCGCGCCGGCGTGGCCCGCCACGCGGAATTCAATCTGCTCGAGCCCATGCGCGCCGCCTTCGGTGAGCGGCACGAGCGCAACCTCGAAACTGCCGCCCGCCATCGAAAGCTCCTGCATGCCGGCCGTGACGGCCGCCCCGAGCGCCTTGGCCGCCTTCGCGCGCGCCCTCGAAAGCTGCTTCGCCTCGCGCAGGTAGATCTCATGCGCGGTTGCGACGGCAGCGGTGAGCTTGTCGAGATCGGCCGCGGCGTCAAGTGCCGAAAGCTGAGCGCGGCGCGCTTCGTGCTCTGTTGGCAGCGTTTCGGGCTGCAGGCGGAATTTTCGAGCGAGGGAATGCAGCGCGTCGAGACGCGCTTCGACCTGGGCCAGGCGGTCGGGGTCCAGCTCGAGCCTCTGCGCGTAATGCGTGAGCGAGTAGGCCGCCTCGCGCATCTGGATTTCGGCCGGCTCGAGAGAAGCCAGCGCGTCGCCGAGCGCCGAATCGATCTCGGCGAGTTCGCGCAGCTTCGAGACGATCGAGCCAAGCTGGCCGAGCATCGCGTCGTCGGCCTCGGCGAGCGCATCGAGCGCGCCGCGCACGCCTTCGATCAAATTTGCCGAATGTGCGAGCCGTCGGTGCTCCGCACTGAGCTCTTCCCATTCGCCCAACTGCGGCGCGAGCTTGTCAAGCTCGGCGAGTTGCCAGGCGAGGCGTTCGCGCTCGAGCTGGAGTTCGCGATCACGCGTTTTCGCAAGGTGCAAGGCCTGCGCCGCGTCGCGCCAGGCCCGATGAACACGCGCAACGCCTGCCGCGGTGGCCGCGAGCCCGGCGTGAGTGTCGAAAAGCGTACGCTGCGCATCGGGGCGCATCAGCAACTGATGCGCGTGCTGACCATGGATGTCGACGAGCATTTCACCGCCTTCGCGCAACTGCGCAAGCGTGGCCGCCGTCCCGTTGATGAACGCGCGGGAGCGCCCGCCCGCATCGACGACGCGGCGCAGGAGAATCGTCGTGGCGCCTGCGCCGTCGGGCTCACCGTCGGCGAGCGCCTGCTCGTCGAGCCAGCGCGCGACTTCGGCGTCTGCCGAAAATTCAGCCGTGATGTCCGCCCGGCTCGCGCCCGTGCGCACCGCGTCAGCTTCGGCGCGAGCGCCAAGGGCGAGTGCCAGGGCATCGATCAGGATCGACTTGCCGGCACCGGTTTCACCCGAAAAGACTGTGAAGCCGCGGTCGAATTCGAGATCGAGCGCGGCGACAATGACGAAGTCGCGTATCGAGAGATGGCGGAGCATGGATTCTTGTTGGCGGCAGATTCGATGGGCGCCGTTCCGCCGGCTGGCCGGGCGGCGCGTTTCGGAGAAAAAGGCGAAGGGGCGCGGCTAGAGAGACGCATCGTCGTCTTGACCTTCGCTGGACGGGTGCTCGTGCCAATGAAGCTTTTGCCGCAGCGTGGCGTAATAGCTGTAGCCGACCGGATGCAGAAACGGCACAGTGTGGCGAGAGCGGCGCACCTCTATCGTGTCGTTGAGCATGAGCGCCGTGAACGACTGCATGTCGAAGTTCACGTTGACGTCGCGCCCGCCGACGATTTGAATGCTGACGTTGCAGTCGTCCGGGAGAACGATCGAGCGGTTCGAGAGCGCATGTGGCGCGATCGGCACGAGCACGATGCCCTGCAGTTGCGGATGCAGGACCGGCCCGTTCGACGACAGGGCGTAGGCCGTCGAGCCGGTCGGCGTCGCGACGATGAGGCCGTCCGAGCGCTGGTTGTACATGAAGCGTCCGTCGACCAACACGCGCAGCTCGGCCATTCCCGAAAAGCCGCTGCGGTTGACGACCACGTCGTTGAACGCGAGCGCGTGATAGATCGGCTCCCCGGCACGGACGATGCGCGCCTCGAGCAGCGTGCGCTCCTCGCGTTCGTAGCTGCCCGAGAGCATCTGCGGCACGCGCTGCTGCATCTCCGAAATCGGGATGTCGGTGATGAAGCCGAGCCGGCCATGGTTCACGCCGATGAGCGGCGTGCGATAGGGCGCGAGCTGCCGGCCGATGCCGAGCATCGTGCCGTCGCCGCCGAGCACGACCGCAACGTCGGCGCGTGCGCCGATCTCGGCGGGGGTCAACGCAGGATAGCCGGTCGCGCCGATCTCGCGCGCCGTCTCGGCTTCGAAGACGACCTCAAAGCCACGCTTGCCGATGCATGTGGCGAGCACGGTCAGCGGCTCGCCGATGCCGGGCGTGTTGCTGCGCCCGACGAGCGCAACGGTCTTGAACTGGTTGCCAATTTCCATGCCGGCATTACACCATAGCTGAGGTTTGAAAAGAACCGTCGCCTGCATGTTGCCTGAGCGGCTGCAAAGCCTGCCCGAGGAGCGGCCGGTCCGCACGCAGGTTCGCCCCGTCTCATTTGTCGCTAGAATGGTGACGTGCTGATGACAGGTCGATCCTCCGGCGCAAGACTTGCGGGAGGCGCCGTTTCGGGCGAATGCCCGTTGGGCGGGAGGCGGCCAGTGCGCGGGCGCGGGGGCGTGCTCGTGGGGTCATCGGCGGCTGGTTAAACTTTTGCGTCATGTTCATGCTAGAACCACGCGCGCAGACTCTGCTGAAAACCCTGATCGAGCGATATATCGCGGAGGGTCAGCCGGTCGGCTCGCGCACGCTGTCACGGTATTCCGG
>JAXDQB010000046.1:0-6332 GCA_034668065.1 Paraburkholderia sp. | reverse complement strand
GTAATCGATAACCTAGTTTAGGCGAGCATGTAGCCCTTGTAAATCATAGACCTCGAGGTTTTTCAAGTACCGAAGCCCTTCCACTGCCGCGCGTGCGCCCGACATCGTCGTGTAGTACGTGACTTTGTTCGCCTGCGCACTCATGCGGATCGAGCGCGAATCCGCAATCGCTGCGCGGGTCTCGTCGACGGTTGTGAATACAAGTGCGATCTCACCGTTTTTAATCATGTCGACGATGTGCGGCCGGCCGTCCTTAACCTTGTTGACGACCTTCACCGGCACGCCCGCAGCCGCGATCGCCGCGGCCGTGCCCTTCGTCGCCACGAGCGGATACCCGAGCTCGTGCAGCATGCGCGCGACGTCGACGGCCTTCGGCTTGTCGGCATCCATGACCGTCAACAGGACCGTACCGGCTTCCGGCAGGCGCGAACCGGCAGCGAGCTGCGACTTGAAAAGCGCCTCGCCGAACGTCTGGCCAACGCCCATGACCTCGCCCGTCGACCGCATTTCGGGGCCAAGCACGGGATCGACTGTCGGGAACTTTACGAACGGAAAAACAGCCTCTTTCACGCTGAAGTACGGCGGCACAATCTCTTTGGTCACGCCCTGCTGCTCGAGCGTTTGCCCGACCATCGCGCGCGCGGCAATTTTTGCGAGCGCAAGACCCGTCGCCTTCGATACGTAAGGCACCGTGCGCGACGCCCGCGGATTCACTTCGAGCACGTAGATGATGTCCGCGACCGCTCCGTCATCCTGCTTTACCTGCTGAATCGCGAACTGCACGTTCATGAGGCCGACCACATTGAGCGCCCGTGCCATGGCGCCCGTCTGCCGCTTCAACTCGGCGACAGTCTCTTTCGAGAGCGAATACGGCGGCAGCGAGCACGCCGAATCCCCCGAGTGCACGCCCGCTTGCTCGATGTGCTCCATCACGCCGCCGATGAACACCCCCTCGCCGTCCGAGATACAGTCGACGTCGCATTCGATCGCATCGTTGAGAAAGCGATCGAGCAGCACGGGCGAATCGTTCGACACCTTCACGGCCTCGCGCATATAGCGTTCGAGGTCACGTGGCTCGTGCACGATTTCCATCGCGCGGCCGCCGAGCACATACGAAGGCCGCACGACGAGCGGATAGCCGATCTCGTCGGCAAGCACCAACGCGTCAGCTTCGGTGCGCGCCGTTCGGTTGGGCGGCTGCCGCAGTTGCAAGTCCTGGAGCAGCTTTTGGAAGCGCTCGCGGTCTTCGGCCGCATCGATCATGTCGGGCGACGTGCCGACGATCGGCACGCCGTTCGCCTCGAGATCGAGCGCGAGCTTCAGCGGCGTCTGGCCGCCGTACTGCACGATCACGCCAAGCGGCTTTTCCTTGTCGACGATCTCGAGCACATCCTCGAGCGTCAACGGCTCGAAGTAGAGACGATCGGACGTGTCGTAATCGGTCGAGACGGTCTCGGGATTGCAGTTGACCATGATCGTCTCATAGCCGTCCTCACGCATCGCGAGCGCGGCATGCACGCAGCAGTAGTCGAACTCGATCCCCTGCCCGATCCGGTTCGGTCCGCCGCCGAGCACCATGATCTTCTTGTTCGACGTCGGCAGTGCCTCGCACTCTTCCTCGTACGTCGAGTACATGTAGGCCGTTTTCGTCGCGAATTCCGCGGCACAGGTGTCAACGCGCTTGTAGACAGGCCGCACGTCGAGCTCGATGCGGCGGCGGCGCACGTCGGCCGGCTGCGCGTCGAGGAGCTTCGCAAGGCGGCGGTCCGAAAAGCCGCTTTGTTTGAGATAACGCAACTCGTCCTTCGACAGGCTTGCGAGCGAGCGGCCGCCCAGCGCCTTCTCCTTGAGTATGATTTGCTCGATCTGCGCGAGGAACCACGGGTCGATCGAGGTTTCCTCGAACACTTCGTCGATGGTCATGCCGATCCGGAAAGCATCGCCCACATACCAGATGCGGTCGGGGCCCGGCTCACCGATCTCGCGCACGATTTCATCGCGATTCACCGTCTTCTCATCGAGGCCGTCCACGCCGACTTCAAGACCGCGCAGCGCCTTCTGGAATGACTCCTGAAACGTGCGCCCAATCGCCATCACTTCGCCCACCGACTTCATCTGCGTGGTCAGATGGGCATCGGCTTCGCGGAATTTTTCGAAAGCGAAGCGTGGAATCTTCGTGACAACGTAATCGATCGTCGGCTCGAACGAAGCTGGCGTCTGACCGCCCGTGATTTCGTTCTTCAACTCGTCGAGCGTATAGCCGACGGCAAGCTTCGCCGCCACCTTCGCGATCGGAAAGCCCGTCGCCTTCGAGGCGAGCGCCGACGAACGCGACACGCGCGGATTCATTTCGATGACGATGACGCGTCCGTCTTCCGGGTTGATGGCGAACTGAACGTTCGAGCCGCCGGTATCCACGCCAATTTCGCGCAGCACCGCGAGCGACGCGTTGCGCAGCAGCTGATATTCCTTGTCCGTGAGTGTCTGCGCCGGCGCGACGGTGATCGAATCACCGGTGTGGATGCCCATCGGGTCGAGATTCTCGATGGAGCATACGATGATGCAATTGTCGGCGCGGTCGCGCACAACTTCCATCTCGTACTCTTTCCAGCCGAGCAGCGACTCCTCAATGAGCAGCTCGCGCGTTGGCGAGAGGTCGAGCCCGCGCCGGCATATTTCTTCAAACTCCTGGCGGTTGTAGGCGATGCCGCCGCCCGAGCCTCCAAGCGTGAATGACGGCCGGATCACGACGGGGTAGCCTTGGCTGCCCGTTTCCGCGGAGATCTCCGCCTGCACCTTCAGTGCCTCTTCCAGAGAATGCGCGACGCCCGACTTCGCCGAGCCGAGCCCGATCTTCGTCATCGCATCCTTGAATTTCTGGCGGTCTTCCGCCTTGTCGATCGCTTCAGGCGACGCACCGATCAGCTCGACACCGTACTTCGCCAACACGCCGTGATGGTGGAGATCGAGCGCACAGTTGAGCGCAGTCTGGCCGCCCATCGTCGGCAGGATTGCGTCGGGCCGCTCTTTCGCGATGATGCGCTCGACCACCTCCCACGTGATCGGCTCGATGTAAGTCACGTCCGCCGTGTTCGGATCGGTCATGATGGTGGCCGGATTGCTGTTCACGAGGATGACCTTGTAGCCTTCCTCACGCAATGCCTTGCAAGCCTGTGCGCCCGAATAGTCGAACTCGCACGCCTGGCCGATGATGATCGGCCCTGCGCCGATGATAAGTATGTTCTTGATGTCTGTCCGCTTCGGCATAACGCTCTCGCTAATGTATTCCTCTGGTTCTCTGTCGATCGGCGGCGGCGCTCCCGCGCGCCCCGGCCCGGGTCAAGCGGCCGCGCTGCCTCGCTTCGCGTCCATGAGCGCGGTGAAGCGATCGAACAGGTAGCCAATGTCGTGCGGGCCCGGCGACGCCTCCGGGTGCCCCTGGAAGCAAAACGCGGGCTTGTCGGTCAATTCAAAGCCCTGCAGCGTGCCATCGAAGAGCGAGACGTGCGTCACGCGCGCGTTGGCCGGCAGCGTAGCGGCGTCCACGGCAAAGCCATGGTTCTGCGACGTGATCACGACGCGCCCGTCGGTCAGATCCTTCACCGGATGGTTCGCGCCATGATGGCCCGTCTTCATCTTCATCGTTTTCGCGCCCACGGCGAGCCCCATGATCTGGTGACCGAGACAAATGCCGAACGTTGGGATTCCGCGCTCGATGAACTGCCTCGCGGCGGTGATCGCGTAATCGCACGGTTCGGGATCCCCGGGGCCGTTCGAGAGGAAGATGCCGTCGGGATTGAGCCCGAGCGCCTCGGCTGCGCTTGCTTGCGCCGGCAGCACAGTCACATGGCAGCCGCGCTCGGCAAGCATGCGCAGGATGTTGTGCTTTACGCCGTAATCAAACGCGACGACCCGGTAGCGCGGCGTGCGCTGGGCGCCGAAACCGCTGCCAAGCCGCCACTCGCTTTGCGTCCACTCGTACGACTTCGTCGTGGACACGACTTTGGCGAGATCCATCCCCGCGAGGCCGGGAAACGAGCGTGCGAGTTCGATTGCGCGTGCTTCGTCGTCGCTGCCCGCGAGAATACAGCCGGTTTGCGCGCCCTTGTCGCGCAAGATCCGCGTGAGGCGGCGTGTGTCGATGCCTGCAATGGCGACGACGCCTTCGTCGCGCAGGTAGTCGGCAAGGGTGCGCTCCATGCGGAAATTCGATGCGCGCACGGGCAGGTCACGGATGATGAGGCCAGCGGCATGGACTTTTGTCGATTCGACGTCCTCGCCGTTGACGCCAACGTTACCGATATGCGGGTACGTAAGCGTCACGATCTGACGTGCGTAGCTCGGATCCGTCAGGATTTCCTGATAGCCGGTGATCGCTGTGTTGAACACGACCTCGCCGATCGTATGGCCGGCGGCGCCGATCGCATAGCCGCGAAAGACCGTGCCGTCGGCGAGTGCAAGCAGTGCAGGAGGAAAAGTCGGCAACACGGGAAGCTCCTTGGGAACACCCTGTTGCCGACCTGTCATCCGCCCGCTGGGCTGTCGCGCCGAACGAGACGGCGCTCGACGCCCCGTTGCGCGAAACGCCGGGCGGCATGCACCACGGTGCTCGCGGTCCGTGCGCTGGCCCGTGGTTTCGGAGCCTTCGATACCTTCGATACGTGTCGCAACGACACTACGACGGTTCAACGACTTGGCACGGTCGCCCGACGGCGCATTGAGCGGCGGATGAACGGGATGGGAGAGGTAGGCGCTAGGGTGCGGGTTGAATAATGCAAAACTTTCGGATTGTAGCTTGAAAGCCCCTTCCCTTCAACCTGTCCACGCCGCCGAGCCTCGGCGGCGCTTGTGGGTGACGGCCCGCGCCGCCGGCAGACAGCAAGCATTTCTTGGCCGCTAACGCGATTCTCCACTGGCCGCTTAATCTCGAAACGGCGTCTGGAAACGGCGTCTGCAAGCGTCGACGGAAAGTGCCGACTTATTGTTGCCGGCTCTTGGGCGCCGCCGCCGCAATTTTTTCGCGGCTTGCTGCAGTTTTCGCCACCTTGCGAGCCGGTTTCGAGGGCGCAGCCGTCTTTTTCGGCGTCGCGCTCTTGCCGGCCGATGAAGCAGCGACCTTCACCGGCTTGGAGACCTTGGCGCCCTTCACCGCCTTGGTAACCTTGACGACCTTGGTGCGGCTTGCGGCAGCTGCCTTGGCGGGCTTTGCGGGCTTGGCGTCCGACACGCGCGCATCGATTTTTTCGGCATGCGCGTCGACCGGGATCGTCGTTGCAATCTTCTGCGGGCCGGGCTCGGCCGGCACCGGCTTGCCCACCGGCACATGCAACACGATCAGCTGCCCCGGCTTGACCATATCGCGCTTGGTCTTGTTCCATGCCTTCAGCTGCGCCACCGAAACTTGATAACGCGCGGCAATTGCGGCCATCGACTGCTTGCGGCGCACGCGTATAAGCATCTTGCGCGTATCCGGCACGTCGGGCTCCATGGCCAGTACGGCGCCATCGGCAACATCCGCGCTGATATCCTCGTCGTCATCGCCACGCGGCACGAGCAGGGTCGAACCGGGCTTCAGACGCATGCCGGCCGGAATCTTGTTGACCGACATGAGCGTGTCCGCGTCAACGCCGAGCTTTTCGGCAAGCGCCGCGGGCCGACTTCGCTCTGTCACCGTGTAGGTGGTCCACGACGAGAGCTGCCCGTCGTATGAGTTCAGATTGTGCTCGAACGCGCTGGCATTATCGAACGGAAGCAGAATCTGCGGCTGCGTTGCGCCGATAATCACAGGCTTCTTGAACGACGGGTTCAAATCGAGGAATTCGTCGAGCGACATATTGGCGAGCTTGGCCGCCATTGCCACGTCGATGTCGCGAGAAGTCGTCACCGAGACAAAATACGGATGGTTCGGGATCGACGGAAGCGCGAGCCCATACATCTGTGGATTCATCACGATGTTCTTGACGGCCTGCAGTTTCGGCACGTAGTTGCGCGTCTCGTTGGGCAGGCGCAGGCTCTCGTAGTCGGTCGGCAACCCTGCCGCCTGATTGCGGGCGATCGCACGCTGCACGTTGCCCTCGCCCCAGTTGTAGGCGGCAAGCGCCAGATACCAGTCGCCAAACATGTCATGCAGGCGCGACAGGTAATCGAGCGCTGCGCCAGTCGAGGCGAGCACGTCGCGGCGCTCGTCCTGCCACATGTTCTGTTTGAGGTTGTAAGTTCGGCCAGTACCCGGCACGAACTGCCACATGCCGGCAGCCTTCGCGACCGACAACGCCTGCGGGCTATACGCGGATTCGATGAACGGCAGCAGCGCAAGCTCGGTGGGCATATGG
>JAXDQB010000045.1:0-4140 GCA_034668065.1 Paraburkholderia sp. | reverse complement strand
CCGCTCGAGCACAAGTTCGGTGAGCGGCAGCGTGCCGGCAGGCGGCAATGTCGCCCCGAGGTCCACCACGTCCGCCGCCTCACCCTCGCATACCACGGCCAGCAGCGAGGCCGCCAGCAGTTCGAGGCGCTCGCGCGTATCGCCGTTGTGACGCCACGGCGCGTCGCTGACTCGCTGAAGCAGCGGCGGTCTCGGCCCCGCCCATGGCGTCGACCAATCGGCCGACAACGGGTCGAACTGATGATCGATCGCGAAGTCCTTCGCGAGTGCATCGATTACGCCTGCGTTGGCGCCGCGTCCGTCACCAACCGGAAAACGCCCGAGCGCAAGCAGCGTATCGCGCCGTTGAAGCCCCGCAGGCGAGCAGCCGAACGTATGCAGGCCGTCTCGAATCTGCGCTTCCTTCAACTCGCACAGCCATGCATCGACGCGCGTGAGCAACGAGTCTTCCGCTTCCTGGTCGCTCGGCTTCGTGAGACTCAGCTCCTCATGAAGCCGATGCTCGACGATCGTATCGAGTATCGTGCGCCGCAGCAGCTTCGCGCGGCGCGGATCGAGCATCAGCGCGTCGTAGTACTCATCAACTTGCCGCTCCAGGTCCTGCAGCGGCCCGTACGTCTCCGCCCGCGTGAGCGGCGGCATCAGATGATCGATGATCACCGCCTGTGCGCGCCGTTTCGCCTGGCTGCCCTCGCCCGGATCGTTGACGATGAACGGATAGAGGTGCGGCATCGGGCCCAGCGTCAGATCGGGCCAGCAGCGCTCGCTCAGGGCGACGCTTTTGCCCGGCAGCCACTCGAGATTGCCATGCTTGCCGACGTGCACGATGGCGTCGACGCCGAACGTGTGGCGCAGCCAGAAATAGAAGGCGAGGTAGGCGTGCGGCGGGACGAGATCCGCGTCGTGATAGCTCGCGTAGCTGTCGGTCTCCCGCGAGCGCGCCGGCTGAATCCCGATGAAGATCTGGCCGCAGCGCCAACCGGAGATCATGAAGCGGCCGCGACGAATTGTCGGGTCGCGCTCCGGCGGCCCCCAGCGCGTGTTCAGGGCTTCGCGCACCTCGGCAGGCAGCATCGCGAAGCTGGCCAAATATTCGTCGAGCGCCAGGCTTTGCAGCGCCGGACGCAGATCGCGCACACCCGGATCGTTCGTCACGCCTTGCATGAGCCGCGACATGAGCACAGCACCGTCCTCGGGCACCTCGCCGACTCGATAGCCTTCATCGCTAAGCATCTTCAGAATCGACACGACCGATGCCGGCGTGTCGAGCCCCACCCCATTGCCGATGCGCCCTTCGCTTGTCGGGTAGTTCGCCAACACCAGTGCGAGCTTCTTTTCGTCGTTCCCGATCCGGCGCAGCCGGCACCAGCGGCGACCCAGCTCCGCGACGAAATCGATACGCTCGGCGTCGGGCTGGTACCGAACGACATCCACCTCCGTGTGGGGACACCGATAAGCGAGACCCTTGAAGCTGACCGCACGCGTCACAATGCGTCCGTCCACCTCGGGCAGCGCAACGTGCATGGCGATATCGCGCGCGTTCAGACCTTGGTCGTCCTTGAGCCAGTCCTCGCGGTTGCCTCCGCTGAGAATGACCTGCATGACGGGCGCGTCTCCCGCCAGCGCGAGCGGCTCTGGATCGTTGAGCGCCGATGCCGCGAATGCTGTCGTATTGAGCACGAGCGCCACATCGTGCTGCGAGCAGAGCCGCTCAACGACGTCGCGGCTTGCAGCGTCTTTGAGCGAAGTGATTGCAATCGGCAACGGATTCATCTGCCGCGCCTCGAGCGCATCGACCAGAGCGTCGAAAACCGCCGTATTCGCCGCTTGGAGATGCGCCCGGTAAAACAAGACCGCAACAACGGGCGCGCCGGCAAGCCAGCGCGCCTGCCAGTCGGCGATCGTCGGCGTATCGCACCGAGGATGATAGAGCGCGGCAGCAGGCAGTGGCAGCGGCGGTGGCGGCTCGCTGCCCTGGCCGAGCCCATGCCATGCGATCGCGCGCAAAAACGCTTGGGCATTGGCCGGGCCACCTTCGCGCAAATAGCGCCATAGCTGCGTGCAAAGTTCAGGGTCGGCAGTGCTCTTGGCGACGAGGTTCGGGTCCTCCTGCAAATCGCCCGAGAACATCGCGAGCGTCTGGCGCTTCTGTCTGGCGAGCTCGACCACCCGTTCGATGCCATAAGGCCAATACGCCTCACCGCCAAGATGATCGACCACGACCACGCGCGCATGCTGCAGCACGTCGTCGACATAGAAGTCGACAGAACCGGGTTGACGAAGATAGGTGACATTCGCGAGCCGCACGCTCGGAAAGCCTTCTCCGAGGCGTCCGATGACGCTTGCCAGCAACGACAACGTCGTATCGGCCGAGCTCAGCACGACAATTTCCGCCGGGCGTTGATCGATACGAACAACGCCTGCGGTGTCGTCAACGAAGCCGCCCGGTACCGTACGCAGCAGATGCATGGCGGCTTAAACCTTGATGGGGGAAACGTCCGATGCAGCGGCCAACGCCACGTCGAATGCGCGTTGCAGTTCGGCTTGGTCGAGATCTTCGCCGATCAGCACAAATCGGCTGGCCGGCGTTTCACCTGAATTCCAGCGCCGGTCGAAGTAACTGTCGAATCGCCGTCCGACTCCTTGAATCACAAGCCGCATCGGCACGCCAGGCAGGGCGGCGAAGCCTTTCGCGCGGTAGATGGTATGGGTTTCGACAACCCGCTGCAGCGCCGCGATCGCCGCTTCGCGCGAAGCAGGTGAGCCGACCACGACGACAGAATCGAAATCGTCGTGATGGTGATCGGGATCATCGCCGGAACCGTGATGATCCGGGCGCTGATCGATCGTCTCTTCCGAGGCGGCCGCAAGCCCAAGCAATGCATGCAGATCGAGCGCTCCTCTTTCGGCGGGCACGATTTTCACGTGCGGCGGTATGTCCTCGCGAATGAGGGATTCGACCGCAGCGTGCTGCACTTCATCGAGTAAATCGATCTTGTTGAGAACGACGAGATCGGCAGCGCTCAGTTGATCCTCGAAGAGTTCGTGCAAAGGGGATTCGTGATCGAGATTCGGATCCGCCTTGCGCTGTGCGTCGACGGCGTGCGGATCGGCCGCGAACTGACCGCTCGCCGCGGCGGGTCCGTCGACGACGGTCACCACTGCATCGACCGTGAAGCTGTTTCTGATCGCGGGCCAGTTGAACGCCTGAACGAGCGGCTTTGGCAATGCCAGGCCCGACGTCTCGATGAGCACGTGATCGATCTGCGAACGGCGCTCGACGAGCGCCTCCATGACCGGGAAGAACTCTTCCTGCACGGTGCAGCAAAGGCAGCCGTTAGCCAGTTCATACAATTGGCCTTCGGTTTCGCGGCCCGCTTCGTCACAACCGACTCCGCAGCCCTTGAGGATTTCGCCGTCGATGCCGAGCTCACCGAATTCGTTGACGATGACGGCAATGCGCAAGCCATTCGCTCGCGCAAGGATGTGACGCAGCAATGTGGTCTTGCCGCTGCCAAGAAAGCCTGTGACAACCGTCACAGGGATTTTACGCAATGGTGTTTGCATGAGAATTTTCGATATGCAACGAAGCGATGGCCGGGACGCCGCCTACCCGCAGCGCCCACCCTCCCCTCTGGCCGGTATCCGGGCTGACGAAAGCGCCGCTTCACCTTCCCGCGCGAGTGGTAATGTTTCTTGCGCAGTGGTTGCCTGCATGCGCGACATTGCGCGCATACATCGAAGCCGGCTCTGCATTGCTTCTGGCAATGCGTTCGCTCACCGTTGCGGGGGCAGCACAGGTCGGCTTGCCGCGCACGCACCGCACGGCCAACCCCTGTTTCCCGTTTAACTGCGCGCGCTGAACGCGCGCGCGAGCACCAAATTGCCTGCGAGTGTAGGTTCCTTCGTCACTCTCCGTCAAGGAACGGCAACGGCTTGGCTGTGCTATCTTATGCCCGCGTTTGGTGCCTATATGCGGTGCCTGCATGCCGTGCCTACATGCGGTGCCTGCATGTGGTGTTTGCATGCGCCACGCGGGGAGCACCGGTCGAAGCGAGGGCGGCGCCCGCCATGCTCGCCGAACGTCCGAGCTGCGAGGTCCATGGCGCTCGACCGACCGCCGCGCGAGCGCGAGCCCAA
>JAXDQB010000044.1:0-10235 GCA_034668065.1 Paraburkholderia sp. | reverse complement strand
CTCGTCGTTTCGGTCTGCGGTTCGTTCGTCGGGGTTTCGGTGTTAACAGTCGGCCTCGTCATGCGCAGTAACCTGCTTGGCGCGATGGTCACGCGGCTTGCCTGGGTCGCGCCCACGCGCGGCGTGCCGTACGGCGTCGCGCTCGCCCTAGGGGGCATCGTCGCCGTTGTGCTGCAGCCCTCAAGCGGCCCTCACGCCACGCTTGCACGTCTTGAGCCTTCGCTCATCCATCAATTGGGGTTCGCGCTCCTCCATCATGCGCGGCTTGCCTGAAGGAAACGCCGCCGCCATGCAGAACATCATCAAGCTTGCCGCGTTGGTCGTCGTCGCCGCCATTGGCGCCTTTATCGTTCGCGCGCTGTTCATCGCCGCATCGCATCCCCGCGCCGCGACGCCGCCGTCCATGGTGCACGTTCGCGCCGCTGCCGACGACTTGCCGGACGGCCTCCTGCTGCGCGACGCCGACCTTGTCTGGAAAGCCATGCCGCGCAGCCAGGTTCCTGCTGGCGCGCTGGTGCAAGACGCGCCCGAACCCGGCGTGGACAGCGATCTAAAAGGCGATTTGCTGCGGCACGCCGTGCATGCCGGCACGCCGCTCGGACCGGCCGACGTCATCTCGCCGAGCGCACCCGGCTTCCTCGCCGCCGCGCTCAAGCCCGGCATGCGCGCCATCTCGGTTGCCGTCGACGACGTCTCGGGCAACGCAGGACTCATCCAGCCCGGCGACTATGTCGACGTGCTGCTCACGCAGCAGATTCGTGCCGATGCCGGCGTCTCGGTGGCCCCCGCGCGCTCCGTCGAATCCGAGACAGTGGCCGAGCGCGTGCGCGTGCTCGCGGTTGGATCCGCGTTCAAGAGGCCGAAAGACGATGCCGCCGCGCCGAGCACCAGTGCGCGCACAGTGACATTCGAAGTCACCCCGCACAGTGCCCAGGCGATCGCGGTGGCAGCGCACCTCGGATCGCTCTCGCTCGCGCTGCGCAGCTTCGCTACGCGCGACCGGCACGCGTCCGACGTCGAAGACGTCGCGCAAACGCGGACACCGCCGGTCTGGGCCGGGGACGTATCGCCCGCGCTGCGCGCGGTCACGTCGACCAGGTCGGGCAAATCATCGCTCGCACCGCAGGTCATCATTTATCGCGGCTCGAGCGTGGATCAGGCCGGCGACAGGCCGTCGGCCGGCACTTCCACCGGTGCGCCGGGCGTACCGCCATTGCCGGCCGGTGCTCCACCCGCACCCGCCGCGGACACCGCCGCCCCCGCTGCATAGGATGGGACATGCTTAGTCTGACTCGCGCCCTTTCGCTTTCACGCTTGGCCCGCCGATGGGCCCGGGGGCCTCTTGCTGCGTTGACTTTTTTCGCGCCGCTCCTTTGCGGCGCGATGCTCGCCAGCCTTGGCGCGTCGCCCGCGCGCGCCGCGGACCGCGCCGACGTGCTTTCCGTTGCAGCCGGTAGCGGCACGATGATCACGCTGCCGGAGGCGGCCGTTGCCGTCTTCGTCGCAAACCCGGGTGTCGCCGATGTACACGTTCCGACGCCCCGCTCGGTCTTCGTGCTCGGCAAGCGAGCCGGCACGACGACCCTTTTCGCGATCGGCGCGAACAATCGGCAAATCCTTAGCAAGACCATTAGCGTCTCAGCGGATACCGCATCGATCCAGCGCCTGCTCGACGCCCGGTTCCCCCGGTTCGGCGTGACGGTAACGAGCGCGCCGGGCTCGCTGATGGTGACAGGCCCGGTGCCAAGCGCCGCGGATGCCGACGCCGTCGTGCAAACGCTGCAGCCCTATCTGCACGACAAGGAAACGCTCGTGAACCGGCTCACGATCGCCCATCCGATTCAGGTCCTGCTGCGCGTGCGCATCACCGAAGTCGACCGTAACGTCACCCAACAGCTAGGAATCAACTGGAACGCGCTCACCGCGGGCGGCAACTTCCACGCGGGGCTCGCCAACGGCACCATGGTGTTGCCGGCGACGGGCGCGTTCTCGATCATCGGCCAGTTTGTAACGGGCCGCAACTCCATAGAGGGCGTGCTGAATGCACTCGACCAGGAAGGGATGGTGACGATGCTCGCCGAGCCGAATCTGACGGCGATATCCGGTCAGACAGCCAGCTTCCTGGCCGGCGGCGAACTGCCGATTCCGGTGCCTCAGAGCGGCACCACGAGCACGATCACGATCGACTACAAACCATACGGCGTCTCGCTCGACTTCACCCCGACCGTGCTGGCCGACAACCGTATCAGCCTCAAAGTGCGCCCCGAAGTCAGCGAGATCGATGCCGCCAACAGCATCACGCTCAACTCGATCGTCGTCCCCGCTCTCACGGTGCGGCGCATGGAGACGACTGTTGAGCTTTCGAGCGGGCAGAGCTTCGCGATCGGCGGGCTTTTGCAAAGCACGACGAGCAACGTGCTGTCCCAGCTGCCCGGCCTCGGGCAGCTACCGGTGCTCGGCAAGCTGTTCTCCTCGAAGAACTACCAGAACGACAAAACGGAGCTCGTCGTGATCGTCACGCCGTACATCGTCGGGCCTACGGGGCCGGACAAGCTGCGCGGCGCACTCGACGACGTGATGCGCCCGAGCAGCGATATCGAGTACGCCGTGGAGCATTTGCTTGGTGTCGACCCGCTCTCCGGCAACTCGCCGCGCCTTGTCGGTGCAGCCGGCTTTGTCTACTGAGTATCCGCCAGAGGACCCGAATGAATTCACGGTTTGCCTTGATTGCAACGGTACTCGCCGGCGCGGCCAGCATCTGCCTGACATCCTGCATGTCGGCGGCGCCGCCGCTCGGCATGCCGGATCCATCGGTTATCGGATTCACGCCGGGTGACGGAGGCAAAGTCATTCCGCCTTCGTGCGCGGCGCTCGATCAGCCTTCAGGCATGCTCGATGCCGGGGAGGCCCGGCCAGGCATTGCGTTCGGCTGCGCGACTTACTCGAATCTCGCAGCGATGGTCAAACGGCCTGCCGATCTCGTCGCGCCGCTGCCCTATGCGGGGGCCGACGCGCCGCTCGCCGCGAGCGCGGTGCGGCGCTACGAGGAAGGGCGTGCAACGCCATTGAACACTTCCAACTCGTCATCAGCGTCGTCCTCGTCGTCGATGCCGTCAACCGGCTCGCAGTAACGGAGATCACTCGAAATGGGCGCCTTCGAATCGAACGCTCTCAAGCGCCGCGGCCGGCCCTCCGGCGCCGAGAAGCTCATTGCCGTCGTTTCGGACGCAAGTAGCGAGGAGGTCGTGCACAACGTCATCCTCGACCAGACGATCGCGTCCTCGCATGTCGCGCGCGGCACGATCGACGACGCGATCGAAATCATGAAGACGCAGAAGGAGCCCCCTCGCTACCTGATCGTCGACGTGTCGGGTTCCGCGATGCCGATCTCCGAGCTCATGAGGCTTGCCGAAGTGGTCGATCCGTCGGTCGCGGTGGTCGTGGTGGGCGAGCGCAACGACGTCGGCCTCTTTCGCAGCCTGTTGCATATCGGCGTGCAGGACTATCTCGTCAAGCCGCTGACCGTCGAACTCGTGCGGCGCGCCATCACCGCCACCGATCCCGGGGCTTCGGTGCGCCTGGGCAAGGCGCTCAGCTTCGTGGGGGCACGCGGCGGCGTCGGCGTGACGACGATCGCCACAGCGCTCGCACATCATCTCGCCGACAAGACCCGACGCCGCATTGCCTATGTCGATCTGGACCCGTACGGCGGTGCGGCTGCGTCCATGCTCGGCGTCACGAGCCCAAACGGGCTCATGGAGCTGTTGCAGAACACGCAGCGGCTTGACCAGCAACTGATCAATCAGGCGTTCGTCGCGCACGGTGACCGTCTTTTCGTACTGGCATCCGAGCTCGCGTACAACCATGCTTTCAAAGCGCGCCGCGGCGCGCTGACGGAGTTGGTCGCGACGCTCAAGCGCCATTTCCACTACATCGTGCTCGATCTGCCCGAGCGGGCAGGCAGCGGCGTCGACGAAGCGTTCGACGCCAGTGCGATGATCCACGTCGTGGCCGACCATTCGGTACACGCCACCCGCGAGGCATCGCGATTGTGCAAATTCGCGGAAGGCCGCGACGCCGATCCCGCGATCTCGGTGCTGCTCAACGAAGCGCGGCAATCCGTGCGAGGCCGAGTCACCCCGGCCGATTTCGCCAGCGCACTTGGACGCGGTTCGGTCCATGCGTTTCCCTATGAGCCTCAGTCGCTCGCCATCGCCGAAAACCTCGGCGAAGCGATCGCCGATGCGAAGCGTTCGCCGTTTGCGCGGGCCATCGTCTCGCTCGCCAATGCGATCACCGGCAGCGATGCGCCGGTAACGGCCAGCGAGCCCTGGTACGCGCGCCTGTTGCCGACACGGAGGGCGAGCTGATGTTCGGCCGCCGCAGCATGCCGGCGCTGGCCACACCGGCATTTGCAGAAGACGCGGGCGAGCGGCCGTCCCCGAACACTGCCGTGGACGCCGCTGCGCTTGAAGCGCAAGCGCCGAGCGCGCCGGGGCAACAAGGTTCACCGGTCTCGACGGCCGTGCGCGCGGCGGACCGCCACGAAGCGCTGATTCGCTCGGATACGTTCAAGAGCATCCGCGCGGCCGTCTTTTCGTCGATGAACATGTCCGCCGCGCTGACAATGTCGCGCGGCGAGGTTCGCGAGGGCATCGAGCAAATCGCCGCCGACACCATTGCGCGAGACCGTCTCACGCTCACGCTTGCCGAGCAGACTCTGATCGTGGACGAGATCGTCAACGACATGTTCGGCATCGGGCCAATCGAACCGCTGCTCGCGGACGAGCGCGTCACCGATATCCTCGTGAACGGCCCGGACCAGGTGTACGTCGAGCGCGGCGGCCGCCTCGAGCTCACGCCGCTCAAGTTCCGCGACAACGCGCATGTTGTCAACGTCGCGCAACGCATCGCGGCCGCGATCGGGCGACGCGTCGACGAGAGCAGTCCGATGGTCGACGCACGCCTTGCCGACGGCAGCCGCGTGAACGTCGTGCTGCCGCCCATCGCGTTACGCGGCGCCTCGATTTCCATTCGAAAGTTCGCCAAACGCAACATCACCCTGGGACGCATGGCGCAGCAGGGCAACATCTCGCCGGCGATGGTCGACGTGCTGCGCATTGCGAGTGCCTGCCGCCTGAACATCGTGGTCTCGGGGGGCACGGGCTCCGGCAAGACGACGCTGCTCAATGCGCTGTCGCGTTTCATCGACGAAACCGAGCGTATCGTCACCATCGAGGACGCCGCCGAGCTGCAATTGCAGCAGCCGCACGTGGTCAGCTTGGAGACTCGGCCGGAGAACAGCGAAGGCCTCGGCGGCGTCTCGCAGCGCGATCTCGTACGCAACGCGCTGCGTATGCGCCCCGATCGCATCATCCTTGGCGAAACGCGCGGCACGGAGGCGTTCGACGTGCTGCAGGCCATGAACACGGGCCATGACGGATCGATGACGACGGTGCATGCGAATACGCCGCGCGATGCCATCACCCGGCTCGAGAGCATGGTGATGATGGCCAACGGCAATTTGCCGCTGATGTCGATCCGCCGCCAGATCGCAAGTGCCGTCCATATGATTCTGCAGATTGAGCGCATGCGCGACGGCGTGCGGCGCGTCACGCACGTGACCGAGATCGCGGGCATGGAAGGCGACGTCGTCATCACGCAGGATCTCTTCACGTTCCGCTATAGCGCGAGCGCCTTCGAAGAGCAGGTGCATGGCGTGTTCGAATCGTCCTCGCTGCGGCCCGTTTTTGCCCAGCGCGCCGCCTACTACGGGTTCGAAGAGGCGCTGCTTGCAGCGATGCAGCCATGACGCCCGCCGACGTCGCCGCCGTCGGCTCGTTTTTTGCGATTGTCATTGCGGGCCTCATCGTGCGGGCACTGCGCGAAATGATGCGCCAGCGCCCCGGTGCTCGCATCCAAACTCGCGTCGCCACGCTGCGCGATCCGCGCGACGCCGCCATAGCCGATCGGGACGACAAGGAGAAGCATCAACTTCTCAACGTCAACCGCCGCCCGGGCAACCAGGCTGCCTTAGCCGCGCTCGCCGCCTGGCAAGAACGCGTGCTGACAGTGGGCGGAGCCGGCGGCATGCGCACCCTGTGCGTCGCAGCCGCCGCTGCGCTTCTCGCTTGTGTCATCGGAACCTCGTTTCTTTCCATGGCGCTCGTGCTGCGTCTTCCCCTTTGCATCGGCATCACGCTGTTCGCCGTTCGCGCAACTTACCTCTGGATGGTTGCCCGCTTCCGGCAACGCTTCCTGAGCGTCCTCCCCGATACCTTGGACCTGATCGTTCGCGCGGTGCGGGCCGGCATTCCGGCCGTTCAGGCCATCTGCACGGCGGGCGTAGAAAGCGAAGAGCCGGTTCGCTCGACGTTTCGCACGATGGGCGACGCATTGCTCGTCGGTGCCGAGCTGAAGGAGGTGCTTGAACAGGCGACGGGACGTTTGCAAATCGCCGATTTTTCCTTTTTCTCGATCTGCCTGATTTTGCAGCGGGAAACGGGCGGCAATCTGGGCGACACGCTCGAGAATCTTGCGGGAATCGTGCGCACGCGGCGTGACATCCGGGCGAAAAGCAAGGCGCTGACCGCGGAAGGCCGGCTCGCCAGCAAGATGATTGCG
This sequence comes from Paraburkholderia sp., assembly GCA_034668065.1. Classification (GTDB taxonomy): domain Bacteria; phylum Pseudomonadota; class Gammaproteobacteria; order Burkholderiales; family Burkholderiaceae; genus Trinickia. The sequence goes on along the minus strand of JAXDQB010000044.1, from coordinate 3,611 downwards.
GCGGTCCCCTTCTCGATCATGGGCTTTCTGTATCTGGTGAATCGCAGTTACCTCGAGGTGCTGACGAGCACGCACGCGGGCCACAAGATTCTTGAACTCGCTGTCGGACTGTTGAGCGTCGGCCTCTGGCTGATCCGCAAGATCTCAAACCTGGATACGTCGCGATGATCGATGCCGATTTCTGGCGTAATGCCGTGCTCTTCGCTCTGCTTGTCGTCGTCACGCTCTGGCTCGTGCTGCGCGGCACCAGCACGCGCGCGCGCATCGCCCAGCGCGCACGGCAAAGCGTGGCGCGCGCGTCGGCCGCAAACGCGCCGGCCGACACAGCCGCGAAGAGCATGCCGCAGCGCCTTGTGAAACGCATGGCAACGCTTGGCGAGCGCATGCCGGTCGTGCAGGCCGAAGATCGGGCCAAGCTCGCAGCCCGCCTCGCCAGCGCAGGCTTTCGCGATCGACGCGCAATCGCTGTCGTGTCGGGGCTGAAGATCGTCGTGGGCGCATGCGTTGCGCTCGGCGCGATTGCGATCGGCGGACACTTGCCCACGCTCGGCCAATTTTTCATCATTCGAGCGCTGCTGATGGCAGGCGCGTTCGTCATCGGCATGATGCTGCCGGAATACGCGATCGGCTTCGTCATCCGGCGGCGAAGAAAAGCTATCGCCGTTGCCCTGCCCGATGCGCTCGATCTTCTCGTCATCTGCACGAATGCGGGCAACAGCCTCGTCGTGGCGGTCAAACGCGTGGCGGCCGAGTTGCAGACAATCTCCCCGGAACTCGCCGACGAACTGTCCGTGACGGCCGACGAGCTCAGCATCGGCGGCGACAGCGCACAGGCGCTCAACGCCATGGCAGCCCGGGTCGGCTTGCCCTCGATGCGGGGGCTGGTGACCACGCTCGTCCAATCTCAGAAGTACGGCACGCCGATCACGCAATCGTTGCGCACGCTCTCGCGCACCGAACGCGCGATGCAGATCGTCGCAATCGAGGAGAAAGCCGCGAAGCTGGCACCGAAGATGACTCTCCCGATGATGTTGTTCATCTTGCCGACCGTTGGGCTGATCGCAGCGGGTCCGGCCGTGATCCGGCTCATGGCGGTATTTCATCATCATTGATGGACCCGGTTTTCGGAAATCCGATGAAGACGACTCACGCTCCCACGCTACGCTCGATCGTGTTTGCACTTGCTGCGACGATTGCCTTATCAAGCCTCGTCACGGGTTGCGCGAGCAACCGGCACATCACGCCGCAACCCGTTGCGACTACGCGCGTCCCCGATGCGGCGGCCGACCAGCGTATCGCCGAAAGCGCGCTCGAAGCGGGCGATACGCAACTCGCCATGACGCTTTTCGCCAAGCTGCTGAAGGCTGATCCGCAATCGAAGACAGCGCAGCTCGGGCTCGGCGATGCGATCTACCAGACCGGCGATCTCGCACGGGCGGGGGTGCTGTATGCCGGCGTCGCGGCGGCCGCCCCCGACGATCCGCGCGCTCAGCTCGGGCTCGCGCGCGTGGCGTTGCGCGAACGCCGGCTTGACGAAGCCGTGGCGCGTTACCGCTCGCTCGTTGCCGCTAACCCGGACAACGTGGTGGCAGCTGAAGGGCTTGGCGCCGCACTCGATCTACAGGGCAAGCATTCGCAGGCGCAGGCGGTCTATCGGACGGCCTTGCAGCGACACCCCGAAGTACAAGGCTTGAAGACCAATCTCGGCCTCTCGCTGATTCTGTCGAACGAGCCGCGCGAAGGCGCAAACGTGCTGCTCGACATCGCGGGGCTGCCCGACGCGGCACCGCAGGCCCGCGAGAATCTCGCGCTCGCCTATGGCCTGCTCGGCAACAGCGAGGCAGCCAAGCGGATCCTGATCGCCGACATGCCGGCCGATTCGGCGCTAGACAACCTGCAGTTCTACCTAAGCCTGCGCCAGCAGCTTGCGGCACAAGGCGCAGGAGGCGCGACACGTGCGCCAGCCGTGCGCTCGAGTGGCATTTCGACGAGTGGAGCGCTCCGATGAGAGCGCCAATGCGCAAGCGTCGGGCGGCGAACGAGCGCGGCGTCGTCGCACTGGAGTTTGTGCTGGTGCTGCCGTTTCTGCTGATCATCCTTTTCGGCATCATCGACACCAGCCTGGTGCTGTGCGACAAGGCTGTCATCACCGATGCCGCCGGCGAGGCTGCGCGCGCGGGTGTCGTCTTGCGCATGCAGCCGCTCAATGAGAGTCAGATCCAAAGCGTCGCTCTCTCCTACGCCCAAAACAATATCGTCACCGGCGGCACGGCGACAGCGCCGGTTGTGAGCGTCAGCCCCCCCGGGGCGTGCGCATCGGCCGGCAGCGGCAACCCGATCCAGGTGGCGATCACCTATACCTACCAGGGCCTTGTCCTCGGCTCGGCGCTGAGCTCGCTGACAGGGCCCGTCACGGTCACGGCCGTCGCGGTGAAAAACTGTGAATGAACTGGCTCGCAAACGCGGCAATCGTGCCGCCCACATTGCCCCGCACGCGGCTGGCCACCGGCGGCCAACGCGTGCGCACGCTCGTCAACGCGGCTCGATTGCGCTTTGGTTTCTTTTGACGCTGACGGCTTTGCTGATGTTCGGCGCCTTCGCAATCGACGTGCCGCGCGTTTTCGCCGTCACCGGAGAGTTGCAGAACGACGCCGACGCAGCGGTGCTGGCTGGCGCAGCGACGCTTGCTACCGGCGCGAACGGCCCGAACTGGGCTGGTGCCGCCACGGCGGCGAGCAACGCCGTCTCGCTCAATGCGTCGGACGGCATCAAACTCACGAGCGGTGCCGTACAGGCGGGATACTGGAATCTGGCCGCATCATCGCCCTCGGTGCAAGCACCGAGCACTGTGGCAACGCCGCCCCTCTACTCCGAGATCCCGGCGATACAGGTTACCGTTACGCGCGACGCCTCCGAGAACGGCGGCTTGGTCATGCTGCTGCTTGGCGCGCTGCTCGGCAAACCGAGCGTCGTGGACAGCGCGACGGCCGTCGCCGTCATTGCGCCGCCGTCGGCCGTTCCCGCGGGCGGCCTCTTTCCGGTCGTGATCGATCAATGCGTACTGAACCAGTACTGGAACTCGCAGACCAACGAGCCGATGATCGACCCGTCCACGCAGCAGCCTTACGAATTCGAGATCGGGAACGGCCAGCAATACAGCGCCTCGTGCGACGCCGGCCAGTGGACATCGTTCGAGACCAACGCCAACGACGTACCGACGATCCGCGGTCTGATCAACAACGGCAACCCGTCGCCGCTGTCGATTGGCGACGACATATGGATCGAGCCCGGCGTCAAGGACACGATCTACAGCAGCGTGCCGACGGGCGTAACCGTCATCGTTCCTGTCGCCACTCAGATCTCCAGTAGCACCTATGTTCCCATCGTTGCGTTCGCCGCGTTCCACATTGATGGCTCGTACGGCGCCAGCAGCAAATACATCCAGGGCCACTTCGTCGGCGGATATACGATGCCCACGCAAGGCTCGGGCGTCGGCCCGAACTACGGCGGCTATGTGGCTCCACGGCTCGCATTTTGAGCGAGCGAATCGAGTCAGAAAAACCGGCGCCCTGCCCGCCGGTGTCCAAAACGCGCCGCGGCATCGCTGCCGA
>JAXDQB010000043.1:0-4828 GCA_034668065.1 Paraburkholderia sp. | reverse complement strand
CCCGGCGGAGTTCCACACGCTCGAATTCGACCAGCTCGACGGCCTCTCGCTGGACCGGCTCGATCTTGAGGCCGACGTCTATCATCCCGATGCTTCGCTGCTCACAGCGGCGCAGGGTGAAGCGCCTGTCGAAGAAACGTTGGTCTCGAATCTGCTCAAGTCCAATTGCCCGGTTACGGGGCAGCCCGACTGGGGCAGCGTTCAGATCCACTACGTCGGTCCACAGATCGATCACGCGGGGCTCTTGCGATATATCATTTCGTACCGAAACCACTCGGGGTTTCACGAGCAATGTGTGGAGCGAATGTTCATCGACATCGAGCGCGAGTGCCGCCCCGTGAAGCTCGCCATCTACGCGCGTTATACGCGGCGCGGCGGGCTCGACATCAATCCGTTCCGCACGAACTTCAGTCTGCCGATGCCCGACAACGCGCGCACAGCGCGGCAGTAGCAAAGCTGTCGACTGGAGTTAGCGCTTTAGCGCTTACCCCTGTCCCATGCAGTGCTGTCGAGCTCTGGGCGCTGCGCCATTCGTCGCGTGATTTTTCAAACGTCTCGTCCAGCGACCGCGTCACCATATTCGTCGCACCAGCCGCGCCTACGCTTTGCGCGGCGGCTTCATACTGGCGGCGATTATAAGCCAGCAGAATACGAGCCCCGAGCACACATAAAACACGGCATTTTCGCCGGCCACATGCACCAGCCAGCCGCCAACCACGCCACCGAGCGCGAGCCCGATTGACTGCGTCGTGTTATAGACGCCGGCCGCCGCGCCCTTTCTCGTGCCGGGCGCGAGCTTCGAAACGAGCGAAGGCTGTGACGCTTCCAGAATGTTGAAGCCGAGGAAGTAGACGAACAGAATCGCCGCGACAGTCAATATGGTATGCGGCGCCGTGCCGAGCAACAATTGGCCAATCAGGATAAGACCAATGGCGCTCAGCAGCACCGGCTTCATCTTGCCGCGCTTCTCGGCGGCAATGATCGCGGGCACCATCATGACGAACGAAAGCCCCATCACAGGCAGATAGACCTTCCAATGCGAAGCAACTGGCAAGCCGCCCTCGACGAGGATGCGCGGCACCACAAGAAAGAGAGCGGTCTGCGTCGCGTGCAGCACGAGAACGCCAAAATTGAGCCGCAACAACTCGACGTTATGGAGCACTTCGGAGAAAGGCGCGGGCACGTGCACGGGCTTCGGCGCATTCGGCACGACCCACAGCACCACGCCCACGGCCAGGATCGACAGCACCCCCACCAGCGTGAAAAGCCCGCTCATGCCGATCCAATGAAAGACGATCGGCGCCCCGACAATGGCCACGGCGAACGAAATGCCGATGCTGCCGCCAACCATCGCCATCGCCTTCGTGCGATGCTCCTCGGACGTTTGATCCGCGATGAACGCAATCACCGCCGAGGAAACAGCGCCCATCCCTTGAATCACGCGTCCGGCAATGATCCAGGTCATCGAATGGCCAACCGCCGCCACGAAGCTGCCGAGCGCAAAAATGAGCAGCCCGGCCGCGATCACTGGCTTGCGGCCCAGCTTGTCGGAGGCCCATCCGTAGAAGATGTAGAGCATCGACTGCGTGACGCCGTAGGCGCCAAGCGCAATGCCCACGAGCAGCACGTTGTCGCCGCCGGGGATCGTTCTTGCGTAGACCGAGAACACCGGCATGATCATGAAAAGACCGAGCATGCGCAGCGCAAAGATGCCGGCGAGCGACGCAGTTGCGCGCAACTCAGGCGCGCTCATGCGGGAAGAAGTGACGGAAGCGTTCGACATCGGAGGGGGGGCGGATCAGTAACTGAGCGGCGCCGCATGACGCCGCTCGACACCGCTTTCGCCGCTCGAGGCGGATCGACGCCATCCACGCTGCCGCGGGCTGTAAGGACGCCGTAACGGCGGTCTTCAAAAGTCGTTATAGTAGCAGGTTTGGCCTTCTCCCCCCGCCAGGTTATGGAACAGATTCGTATTCGTGGAGCACGCACCCACAACCTGAAAAACGTCAATCTAGACCTGCCGCGTTACCAACTCATCGTCATTACCGGCCTGTCCGGCTCCGGGAAATCGTCGCTTGCCTTCGATACGCTCTACGCCGAAGGGCAGCGCCGCTATGTCGAAAGCCTTTCCGCGTATGCGCGCCAATTCCTGCAGCTGATGGAGAAGCCCGACGTCGACCTGATCGAGGGCCTTTCGCCCGCCATCTCGATCGAGCAGAAAGCGACGTCGCACAACCCGCGCTCGACGGTGGGCACCGTCACCGAAATCCACGACTACCTGCGCCTGCTGTACGCCCGAGTGGGGACGCCCTACTGCCCCGATCATGAGATCGCCCTCGAAGCGCAAAGCGTCTCGCAGATGGTCGACGCCGTGCTGGCACTGCCCGAGGACACGAAGCTGATGATCCTCGCGCCCGTTGTCGCCAACCGCAAGGGCGAGCATGCCGATCTCTTCGAGCAGATGCAGGCGCAAGGTTTCATCCGCTTCCGGGTGCGCTCAGGCGGCGGCACGGCCAACGAGGGCGAGGCGCAAATCTACGATGTCGATTCGCTGCCGAAGCTCAAGAAAAACGACAAGCATACGATCGACGTCGTCGTCGATCGCCTGAAAGTGCGCCCCGACATCAAGCAGCGTCTCGCGGAATCGTTCGAGACGGCACTGCGTCTTGCGGACGGCCGCGCCGTGGCGCTCGAAATGGACACCGGCCGCGAGCACCTCTTCAGCTCGAAATTCGCGTGCCCCGTCTGCTCCTATTCGCTGTCGGAACTCGAGCCGCGCCTGTTCTCGTTCAACAATCCAATGGGCGCATGCCCCGATTGCGACGGCCTGGGACAGATCACGTTCTTCGATCCGAAGCGCGTCGTCGCTCATCCGTCGATTTCGCTCGCCGCGGGCGCGGTCAAGGGTTGGGACCGGCGCAACCAGTTCTACTTCCAGATGCTGCAAAGCCTGGCGGCCTACTACGACTTCGATATCGACACGCCGTTCGAGGACCTTCCGGAAAAAATCAAGAAGCTGCTCCTGTTCGGCTCGGGCAAGGAGGAGATCCCGTTCTCCTATATGAACGAGCGCGGCCGCACGAGCGTGCGGGCACACGTCTTCGAGGGCATCATCCCGAACCTCGAGCGGCGCTACCGTGAAACCGATTCGGCGGCCGTGCGCGAAGAACTCGCGAAGTACCAGAACAATCAGCCGTGCCCGTCCTGCGACGGCACCCGCTTGCGCCGCGAAGCGCGCTTCGTACGGCTCGGCGTGAACGGCGACGCGCGTGCCATCTACGAGGTGAGCGGCTGGCCGCTGCGCGATACGCTCGGCTACTTCCAAACGCTCAAGCTCGATGGCGCAAAGCGCGAGATCGGAGAGAAGGTCGTCAAGGAAATCGTCGCGCGGCTCATGTTCCTCAATAACGTCGGGCTCGATTATCTGTCGCTCGAGCGCAGCGCCGATACCCTCTCGGGCGGCGAGGCGCAGCGCATCCGCCTGGCGTCGCAAATCGGCTCGGGGCTCACGGGCGTCATGTACGTGCTCGACGAACCGTCGATCGGTCTGCATCAGCGAGACAACGATCGCCTCATCGCGACGCTCAAGCATCTGCGCGATCTCGGCAACTCGGTCGTGGTCGTCGAACACGACGAGGACATGATCCGCACGGCCGACTATGTCGTTGACATGGGCCCAGGCGCGGGGGTGCACGGCGGCATGATCATCGCGCAAGGCACGCCCGAAGAGGTCCAGGCCGACCCGGCGTCAATCACGGGCCAGTACCTTACCGGCACACGCCGCATCGAATTTCCCGACGAACGGAAGGACCCCGACGAGCGGCGCCTGCGCATCGTCGAGGCGTACGGCAACAACCTGAAACGTGTCACGCTCGATCTCCCGGTGGGGCTCCTCACTTGCGTCACGGGCGTTTCGGGATCGGGCAAGTCGACGCTTATCAACGACACGCTCTACCACGCCGTCGCGCAGCATCTCTATGGATCGTCGGCGGAGCCCGCTCCCTACGAGTCGATCGAGGGCCTCGAGCATTTCGACAAGGTCATCAACGTCGATCAGTCACCGATCGGGCGCACGCCGCGCTCGAACCCCGCTACCTATACAGGCCTCTTCACCCCGATCCGCGAACTCTTCGCCGGCGTGCCGAGCGCCAAGGAACGCGGCTACGATCCGGGGCGTTTCTCGTTCAACGTGAAGGGCGGCCGCTGCGAGGCATGCCAGGGCGACGGCGTGCTCAAGGTCGAAATGCACTTTCTGCCCGATGTCTACGTACCGTGCGACGTCTGTCACGGCAAGCGTTACAACCGCGAAACGCTCGACATTCACTATAAAGGCAAGAACATCAGCGAGGTGCTCGACATGACCGTCGAACAGTCGTACGAGTTCTTCAACCCCGTGCCCGTCATTGCGCGAAAGCTGAAAACGCTGCTGGATGTGGGGCTGGGATATATCCGGCTTGGACAAGCGGCCACGACGCTCTCAGGCGGGGAAGCGCAGCGAGTGAAGCTTTCGCTTGAACTTTCGAAGCGCGACACCGGCCGTACGCTCTACATCCTCGACGAGCCAACGACGGGCCTGCACTTCCACGACATCGCCCTTTTGCTCGAAGTCATCCACCGGTTACGTGATCATGGCAATACGGTGGTTATCATCGAGCATAATCTCGATGTGATCAAAACCGCCGACTGGGTGATCGATCTCGGCCCCGAAGGTGGCGCGGGGGGCGGCCAGATCATCGCTCAAGGCACGCCCGAGCAGATCGCGAAAACGAAGGCTAGCTTTACAGGTAAATACCTCGCACCGTTGCTCGCGCGCTGTTGACGCGAACAC
>JAXDQB010000042.1:0-3821 GCA_034668065.1 Paraburkholderia sp. | reverse complement strand
GTGCGCAGATGGTCGCCATGTCGTAACGCGAATTGGAACGCGACAGCCCCCCCGCGCGAATGCCCGACGACGTGCGCAGGGCCATGGCCGAGCTGGTCGACAAATTCCGCAAGCTCGTCCACATGCGCGCTCCAACCGAACGGCACCGAGCAAGGGAGTCCCGCAAGCGGCCAATAGTGCGTGAGACTCACAGCAACGCAGCGATAGCGAGCCGACAGCCCATCGATTTGCGGCTGCCAGTAACGGTAGTCCGATAGCGACCCGTGCACGAACAGCACAAGCGGCCCGCTTCCGCGCATCACAAAAGGCATACGCAATCCGCCCGAAAGCTCGATGAAACGAACATCGACGGCGTTGTCAGTGAAACCGGGGCGGGAAGACATCGGCATGCGCGTCACTTAGTCTTCGAAATTTAACGTAATCCCGACCTCGCGGCCGACGCAAAGCAAGCTGCCCTCGCCTGCGACGACGATCGCGTTTTGGCCGAACGTCACTGCGCCGTCAAGGCGATGATCGGCGCGATAGGCGCTCATTGTGTCGGTCGGCTCGGCCGGCCAGCGCGGATCGGGCGCACCCTTCGCCTGATCTATCGTCGGCATCGGACAGCGCGGGCACGGCTTCACGATTCGGAGCGCGACTGCGACTTCGCCGCCTTGTGCTTTGATGTGCAAAGTGTCGACGTAGTCCTCTTCATACGCATCGAGCCCGGTCAGGACGAGGTTCGGCCTGAAACGATTCATCGGAATGATGTCGACGCCCTTGCTCGCGAGCCGCGCGTTCAGATCGTCGAGTGAGGCCTGCCCGATCACGAGAACGGGATAACCGTCGGCGAAACACATCGGTGCGATCGTCTCGCCGGTCCATTTGCGGCTAGCGATGCGCTCGGCGACAGGATCGAAGCGCACCAGTCGCACCGGCGCGCCGAGGAAATCGGAAAACCAGCGCGCGGATTCGTCGCCGGTGTCGAGCGCCGTCACCGCATCGCTCCAAACGGTCGCCTCAATGCGCTGCGCCCCTGCAAGCGCCGACGCTTCAAGCGGTGTGCGCAATGACGCACAGCCCGGTGCGCCCATGATCAACTCGTCGCTCGCAAGCTGCGGCACGACAAGCGCCAGCCGCGGAAACTGGCGCTGAGTGACGAAGCGGCCATTGCCGTCGACGAGCATCCAATGGCGATCATATTCGAGCCCCTGAGCCAAGAGGCGGGCCGACTTGAGCGCGATGCCCGCGCAAGACTTGATCGGATAGACGTTGAGTTCGCTGATCGTGGCCATGACGCGGAATTTTCTGCAGGCGGTTGCAAAAAAAGGCGAATTCAAAGCGGGGATGGTAACACTGCAATGATTCGGGAAAAGAGGCGGCTGTATGCAACATGCCGAATTTCCGGAACGGTGCGCGATGCCCCGCGCGCACCGTGAGACGGTGCATTCAAGCCGTATGTCGCTCTTGCAAACTGCGGACTCTTGCCATGGCTGGCCTGTCCGCAGTCGTCGCGTCGTACATCTTTACGAGGTCCGCCTTCAGTACGGTGCGAGAGCTTGCGTCGAGATAGACCCTATGCCCGGATGGATAGAACGTAGCCGAGAGATTCTCGCGCACCTTTTTGTCCACGAGCGGCATCCGCTGCAAATCGATGATGGTCTGATAAAACGGCGTGACGAAATCATAGAGGCCGTTGACCGAAAGCACCTTGAGATCGACGTTGAGTGCCATCACCGCGGCAAGATCGCCCGCCGTGTAGAGAATGACGTTGCCCTTGCCGTCGACGCCCTTTTCCGCGCCGGTTGGATCAGTATGCTTGAAGTCCCAGTGCCTGAACGCCTGGTCGTTCAAGTCCGTGAACGACGAGTTCGACGTGTACTTCAACTGCTCATTCAAGTAGGTATTCCACATCGTCGTATAGACGCCTGCAACGGCCGTCATCGATGGGTCGTTGCCGCCCGATTTCGGATCGATTTGCCCCGCAATTCCCGTCTCGATGCCCGTCACGCGACCGTCATAGGCACCTAGCGCGAGCCCCTTCGACTTGAGCAGCGTCGATAGGAACAGCGACTTGCCGCGGCTGTCGTAGCCGGCAATATCCAGCCCCCAGGCGATCAGCGTCACCTTGTCGATGCCCGTATATTGCGCAAGCCTTTCGACGATCGCGTCGTCGGTCTGCGGAAATTTGCGCAGCGCCGCGAGATAATCGGTGCGGGCGAACTGCGCGACTTCGGCAAGAAAATCGAGAACACGGGTTGGCGTGGGCGTGACGCCGAGCCGCTTGTGATACCAGGCGTCGGCGCAGGCGCTCGGCAACGCGCCTACCGGATTGCCGGCCTGGCTGTAATCGAGTATCGAAGATTGCAGGGTGATGCCATTCAGGTCCACGCCGTCTTCATGGAGAAGATACGCGAGCACGCAACTGCGCGCGGTGCCGTACGATTCGCCGAACAGATATTTCGGCGAATTCCAACGCTGATTCTTCGTCAGATAGCGCTTGATGAACTGCTTCAGCGAACCCGCATCCTGGTCGACGCCCCAGAACGCCTGGTTTGTATGGGGTGCAACAGCTGCGGAGTATCCCGTGCCGACGGGATTGATGAAGACGAGATCGCTCTTGTCGAGCAGGCTGTCGGGGTTGTCTTCGATTTGATAAGGCGCCGGCGGCGTGAAACCCGGCATCGAGGTCTTGATCCGCTTTGGCGCGAAAGAGCCGAGCAGTACAAACACCGACGACGATCCCGGCCCCCCGTTGTAGAAGAAAGTCACCGGCCTTGACTCCTCAGACTGTCCGTCTTCAGTGAACGCGACATAAAACATTTTCGCATTCGGCCGCGAAGTGCTGTCATCCACCGTCACCAAGTGCCCGACCGTCGCCGTATAGGCGATTTCGCGGCCGCCGACCGCAATGGAATGATGCGTGACAGCGGCCGCCTCCGTAGTATCCGTGACCGAGTCGCCGGGCCCATTGCCGTATGCGACGGGATCGAAATACGGATCGTCGCCCGCGGTTCCCTTCGCGCTCGGAGGATGCGGCATCGACGCACTGCCTGGCGTACTCCCGTGCGCGTTGTGCTGCGACGGCTGCGGGTTGCCGGAACCGGTTTCGTGGCTCATCGTGATCGCTCCATTGTCGGTTGGGTCGGCGCACCGCTACCGACTAGCGAGCCATACGCCGATTGTGTGGACGAACAATTGCTGCTGCGAATGGGTCGGCTGCTGCCTCGCGGCCGTGCCACTGCTCGAGCGAATAGCTCTGGCCTCAGCGGGCTGCGCGCCGATGCCAGCTATACGTCGCAGTCGCGCAAAAGCCTATCGTCGGATGACTGCCAAAGTGTAGTCCATGCGCCGCCCAGGGGGCCAAGGAAGGGGCAACGGGAGCCAAGCGGATCCGAAAGGGCTCAATCGGGCTGCCCCTTGCAATTGTGGGTCAGGTGAGCACGAGCATCCCGCTGCACGCTGCGCACGAGCGGCATATCATGTGCCTTCCCTCACAAAAAAGGAACCGACGATGTCCCTTTCCATGTACCAGGCATCCACGCCCGTGTTCGTGCGCGGGCTGACGAACCTTCGCGCGATCTTGCGCAAGGCGCGGAACCACGCCGAGGCGAAGAAAATCGACCCCGCCGTGCTGCTCGCAAGCCGGCTCTATCCGGACATGCACCCGCTCACGCGGCAGGTTCAGATCGCATGCGACGCTGCAAAGTTTTGTGCGGCGCGTCTGAGCGGCGTCGAGGCCCCCAGCTTCCCGGACACCGAGACCACGTTTGACGAACTCGAGGCGCGCATCGACAAGACGATCGCATTCGTTAAGCAGGTCGACCCGGCGCAGACCGAGG
>JAXDQB010000041.1:0-2936 GCA_034668065.1 Paraburkholderia sp. | reverse complement strand
AATTAGCGAGCTCGACTACTCGCGGCTTTGCACTGCGCTCAGTACCTTCGATCGTCAGCTATCTGAGGCATCTCTTGGCGATATCGCGAAGACCGAGGCGCTCGTAGCAAGCCGGCTGATGCGGGATGAGTCGGCGGTCGCTGCTGCTCTGCCGGCGTAGATCTAGCGGGGCGGTACTTATCCTCGAGAAGCGAGTTCGAGTGCCGTCGCTGCCGGCTAATTGCTGGGTAGGGTTGCGCGGTTGCCGGGTTGTGTTGCGGGCGGGGCGCCATGGGCATGCCCCGCGCAAAGGCGGCGACTATCGAGCACGCAGAGCGTGCTCGCACGCACCTCCAAACCGACGGTGTTGGCGCAGACGCGGTCGATGCTTATCCCCCGCAATGACCGCGTGCTCGATCGCTTTGTAGCGCCGTTCCCCGAGATTAGACCGGCACGATGTCGGGACGGGTCTTCGGAAACTTCGCGAGAATTTCCGGCGTAATGTTGAGGGTCTCCATCACCATGCGCGGCGGCGTATGCGTCAGCCAGTCGGATAGCGAAACCTCGGCATAGTGATCGGACTTAAAGATCTCGAGGAACACGAGATCGGTGTTGCCGATGTTTTGCACGTAGTGGCCGAGGCTCTTCTTCACATAGCCGATGTCGCCTGCGCGGAAATCGTTGGTGATGGCTTGCGGACCTGTATTGAACACGGTCATGCGGGCCTCACCCTTGATGTAGTACTGCCACTCGTCGGCGTTCGGATGCCAGTGGAGTTCGCGCATACCGCCCGGCTTCACCGTAACGAGCGCTGCCGCGACGGTAGTGGATGCCTTGAAGTTTTTGCTGTCGGCGATCTGTACCATACCGCCTGCGGTCTGCCGGAACGGCGCCTGCTTGCCCAAGGAAAAGACGAAGGGGTGAGTGGGCGCGCCGAGTGGCGAAGCCACCGCCTGCTGGGCAGCAGCGAGCGGGCCGGGATCGCCGCCTTGGAAAATCCAGCGGTTGTCGATCGGAATGTTCTTGAACGATTCGACAGGTACGCCGAAGTTTGCTGCGAGAACTTCCGGCGGCGTGTGCGCGAGCCAGTCGGTTACGAGCAGTGTATTGAATTCGGACGATTTGCCGCTATCGAAGGCGATCAGAAATTCCGTGCCGTTCTCAGCAAGGCCCTGCAACGAATGCGGCAGCCCCGACGGGAAATACCAGAGGTCGCCCGATGACACATCGGCCACTTGCGGACGACCTATCTCGTCGATGGTCGTGATGCGGCAATCACCCTCTGTAACGAAGGCCCACTCGGCCTGCTGGTGCCAGTGCATTTCGCGAATGCCGTATTTCCCGAGGCGCATGTTCACGCCGGAAATATCAGCGGAGATCGCGAAGTCGTCCTGTGTGACCTGACGTGCCCAGCCGCCGTTTTGGATTCGTTTCGGTGAGTTGTTGAACGAGGCCCAGAATTCAGGCATTCCGTTCACGTCCGTGGGGGGCGGGCTTTGCGTCGACGGGAACTGGCTGGCAAGTTCCGGATTCTGGGGGCCGGGATCCGACAGGCTGGTCGGGCTCTTGGCGTTGATGGCGCCTTCGGCCGGGTGGTCCGGGTTGCCGAATGTGGCTGCCTTGGCCGTGGCAGCGACCCCGAGCGCGGCTGCGGAAGCAGCGGCGCCCACCAGCATTTTACGACGCGACAGGTCAGTCATTTTTTACTTCCTTTCGTTATCAGCAAAACTGTTTTAATTTGCCGACAATGTTTCAATTATCGAAAAACAAAATTTCTGGGTTAAGGACGAAATTCGGGCGGTCAAATGCTCGCTGAAAATCGGTGTCCATGGCGGCGATGGTAATGCGATTGGATAACCAAAAGCATTAAAAATGTTTAACTCGGTGGTGCGGCGGGGCACTATGGCGCGCGTGGTACCCTTGGTCACGGGCGATGCCGGGGATGAGCGCACAGCCTGAAATGATGGGTTGCAGAGATGCGCGGAATGAAATAATCGTGGGTGATGAGACGTAACAAAAATGTAATAGAACGATATTTTTAAGAAAGAGCGAGGGCGTAATATTATCGCCAAAAGATCCCAAAAAGCGTCGATACGAAATTGACGAGGATAATGATTCCGCCAACATGGCCGGTCTCGCGAAAGGTTCATAACACGCTACAGGCGAAATCCTGCGGTTTGCGCGCTTCGTTCACAACCGGTATTTGGAGCGATGGCTCAAGCGGACCGGCACAACAACCTGCAGGTTGCCGTTAGCTCGGGCTCCCTTTGGGCGCCGCGGGCGGACGCCGTGCCGGTGTCGTGCGGAATTCTTACGCCACGCGCCTAGTCGCCTTCGGCCGATAGTTTTTTGGAAAACCGGCCTCGCTAGGGCGGCTGCTGTGCGTCCGAACTCAACGAACAGATTCGGCCCCTAAAGCTGTCGCAAAGGCACAACGCACAACCCACGGGGGGAGCGTGAAATTCCTGCTTCACGGCGCTTACCCCCTGCATATCATGCACCCTCCGCGCTGGCGTAGCACCCCACGTTGCCTTCCCTGTTTATAGCTTGATGGCGCGCCCAAGCCCGGGCCGACGGGCTCGAGCGCGCTCGCGGAAGCTCGCCGGCGCGCCTCACCAGGGGGTGTCGCGGGCTTCATGTCGCGTATCTGTGAAAAGTCTATGACACGTTGTTCAGCAAACTGAAAAAGTGACTTCCAGTTTGATTGGCCTGTGTCGAATTTTGCCAAACCCTATACTCCGTTGCGTTTTTTTCATCGAGGCGATTGTCGATCGCTAACTGAAAAAGGCAGATTCCAACGGAGCGTAGACGAAATGAAATTGAAGCACTTGGCCATTGCATCGGCGACCCTTTTCGTAGCAGCTGCGGCTCACGCACAAAGCAGCGTGACGCTTTACGGCCTGCTTGATACGAGCATGCTTTATACGAACAATGTTGCACGTACCTCGACTAGCCCC
>JAXDQB010000040.1:0-8621 GCA_034668065.1 Paraburkholderia sp. | reverse complement strand
ATCGCAAGGCTCGTCCGGCTACGGCCGCGGCGACGAGCGAAGGCGGCTCGATTCGCGTGGGCGTCGAAAAAGTCGATCAGCTGATCAATCTCGTCGGCGAACTGGTCATTACGCAGGCGATGCTGGCGGAGACGACGAGCACGTTCGACCCGGCATTGCACGATCGGCTCTTCAACGGCATGGCGCAGCTGGAGCGCAACGCGCGCGATCTGCAAGAAGCGGTGATGTCGATCCGCATGATGCCGATGGATTACGTCTTCAGCCGCTTCCCGCGCCTCGTGCGCGATCTCGCGGCGAAGCTCGGCAAGCAGGTGGAGCTCATCACCTTCGGCCAGGCGACCGAACTCGACAAGAGCCTCATCGAACGCATCATCGATCCGCTCACGCACCTCGTGCGAAACAGCCTCGACCACGGCATCGAGACACTCGAAGTGCGGCGCGCGGCGGGCAAGGACCCGACGGGGCAGCTGATCCTGTCCGCGGCGCACCACGGCGGCAATATCGTGATCGAAGTGAGCGACGATGGCGGTGGCCTGCGCCGCGACAGAATTCTCGCGAAGGCGGCAAAGCAGGGCATGCCGGTGAGCGATTCGATGACGGACGAGGAGGTCTGGAACCTCATTTTCATGCCGGGCTTCTCGACGGCCGATCAGGTGACGGACATTTCCGGTCGCGGCGTCGGCATGGACGTCGTCAAGCGAAACATTCAGTCGATGGGCGGGCATGTCGAAATCACCTCGCATGCCGGCAAGGGCACGACGACGCGCATCGTCTTGCCGCTAACGCTCGCAATTCTCGACGGGATGTCGGTGAAGGTCGGCAATGAAATCTTCATCTTGCCGCTCAATTTCGTCATGGAGTCGCTGCAGCCTTCGGCCGAGGACATCTATACGGTGGCGAACGGCGAGCGCGTGGTGCGCGTGCGCGGCGAATACCTTCCGCTCGTCGCGCTGCATGAGGTGTTCTCGGTGGAAGGCGCGCGCACCGAGCCGACGCAGGGCATCGTCACGATCATGCAGACCGAGGGCCGTCGATTCGCGATGCTGATCGACGAGCTCGTCGGCCAGCAGCAGGTGGTCGTGAAGAACCTCGAGACGAACTACCGCAAGGTGCGCGGCATTTCCGCTGCGACGATCCTCGGCGACGGCAGCGTCGCGCTGATCGTCGATGTGGCCGCATTGAATCGTGAGTCCCGTACTTTGCGCGGCGCTCTGAATTTTTCGTAATTCCCAACACTTGGGGGCTAACGTGGCAGAAGTCCAATCCAACAATCCGAATGGTGCGCTCGTCGCCGGCGGCCGCCGCGATCTGCTGCAGGTAGACGCGGCCGGGCAGGAGTTCCTGGTTTTCACGCTCGGCGCGGAAGAGTACGGCATCGATATCCTCAAGGTGCAGGAGATTCGCGGCTACGACAGCGTGACGCGAATCGCCAATGCGCCTGAGTTCATCAAGGGCGTCATCAATCTGCGCGGCATCATCGTGCCGATCGTCGACATGCGGATCAAGTTCAATCTCGGCCGTGTCGAGTACGACCATCAGACTGTCGTGATCATCCTGAACGTCGCGCATCGTGTAGTCGGCATGGTGGTCGACGGCGTCTCCGACGTGCTCACGCTCACGCCCGATCAGATCATGCCGGCGCCCGAGTTCGGCGCGACGCTGACGGCCGAGTATCTGACCGGGCTCGGTACCCTCGAAGGCCGCATGCTGATTTTGATGGACATCGAAAAACTGATGACCAGCAAGGAAATGGCGCTGATCGAGACGCTCGCGGGGTAGTTACGGGCGTCGCCGCGCGAGCCCGGTCATGGGTGAGACGGCTGCGCCGCCCTCGCCTGGAAACGACGGAGAATTCACGATGTCGCAAAACTGGTCGATTCGCACCGCGCTCACGGCGATGGGCGTGGTCTTTGCCACGCTGATCGTGGCGATCGGCGCGCTCGCGCTGCCGGCGCTGACGAGCGCCGACCATTCGCTCGAATCGCTCGCGCGAGGCGACCTGCCGGCGATGCACGCCCTCAACGCGAGCGTTGAGTACCTGGCGCGCGCGCGTTCGGCAATAGACCGCGCGGGCGTGTTGATGGCGAGCGGCCAGGCCGATGATGCAAAGCATGCGCTCGATCGCGCGCCTGCGCTGCTCGCGATGGCCAACGAGCAGTGGCAGGCCTATCAGCGTTTGCCGCAGGACGGCCTCGATCCCGCCCTGGTGTCGCAATTGCGCGAGCGTTACGCGCTCTACCTTCATGACGGCATCGAGCATGAGCTCGCCGCATTGCAAAGCGGCGACATGACGAGTTATCAGAAGATCGCCGGCAGTGGGATCGGCACCGCGTTCGTCTCGTTTGCCGAGGCGGTCGACAGCGCGTCCAAGGCGCGTGTGCAACATGCGGAGCAAGTGCGGTCTCAGTCGGCCTCGAAAATCTCACTGATGAAGTGGCTCGTGGTCGCAGCTGTTGTCGTCGCAGTCGTACTGGTCGTGCTGATCCGGTGGGTGATGCGGGCTGTTATCGTGCGGCCGATCGACGAAGCCATTTCCCTGTTCGAGCGCATCGCCGACGGTGACCTGACGCGGACCGTGAGGGTGGCGGGAAGTAACGAAATCGGCCGGCTCTTTGCAGCGATCAAGCGGATGCAGGAAAGTTTGACGTCGATGATCGGCGCGGTGCACAGCGGCGCCGAGGCGATCGACACCGCTGCGCATGAGATCGCGAGCGGCAATACCGATCTGTCGCAGCGCACGGAGGAGCAAGCCGCCTCGCTCCAGACCACGGCGACGAGCATGGGAGAGCTTACGGGAACGGTGCGTCAGAACGCGGAGAACGCGCGGCAAGCCAGCCAGCTGGCCGTCAACGCGTCCGACATCGCGACGCGCGGCGGTGAAGTGGTGGATCAGGTTGTCACTACGATGCAGGACATTGCCAGAAGCTCGAACAAGGTCGTCGACATCATCGGTGTCATTGAAGGCATTGCGTTCCAGACCAACATCCTCGCGCTCAACGCGGCCGTCGAGGCTGCCCGTGCGGGCGAGCAGGGGCGCGGCTTTGCAGTGGTGGCGGGCGAGGTGCGCAGCCTCGCGCAGCGCAGCGCGGCGGCAGCCAAGGAGATCAAGGCGCTCATCGGCGATTCGGCCGGCAAGGTGGCGAGCGGATCGGAACTCGTCGGCCGCGCCGGCGCGACGATGGCGCAAATCGTGCAGGCCGTGCGCCGCGTTACCGACATCATGGGCGAGATCAGCGCGGCGTCGGAGGAGCAGTCGACGGGCATTGAGAGCGTAAATCGCGCCCTCGCACAGATGGATGTCGTCACGCAGCAAAACGCGGCGCTCGTCGAAGAGGCTGCCGCCGCGGCGGCATCGCTTGAAGAACAAACGCGGCAGTTGAACGGTGTGCTCGCCGGCTGGCATTCCAGCGACAATGCGCGGTCCATTGCAGTGACGATGGCGGCTGTTGAGGTAGCGCAGCGCAAATCGGCACGGCCATTGGCGTTGCCCGCGAGCGCGCCACCGCGCCTGCCGGCTCCCGAAGCAAATCCTGCGCACGCGCCGCACACACGGGGCGTCGTGCCGACCATCGCGCAACCGCTGCCAGTGAAGCGGCCGACGCCACAGAAGCCGCCGACGCCGGGCATCGCCCCGGCGGCGAAAGCCGCACCGGCCGTTACGGTGTCCGCAAGCAAGTCGTCCGACGACGACTGGGAAACGTTTTGACGGCGGCGCGGCCCGTCTCGAACGCAGCGAGAGAGGGATGATGAGGACAGCGCGCGCACCCGAGCGGGCCGACCCAGCCGGGCCAAACATTGCCGAACGCGTTGCCTTCGCCGATCGCGACTTCGAGTTCACATCGGCGGATTTCGCGCGCATTCGCGATCTGATCCACCTGCGTGCGGGCATTTCGCTTTCCGATCACAAGCGCGACATGGCGTATAGCCGCCTGGTGCGGCGCCTGCGCGCGCGCGGCCTGGACAGTTTCCGCCGCTATCTGGATCTGCTGGAATCGGAACAGGACCCCGCCGAATGGGAGGCGTTTACCAACGCGCTGACGACCAACCTCACCGCGTTTTTTCGTGAGGCGCATCATTTTCCGATCCTCGCGGAGTTCGTCAAGCGCCGCCAGCAGCCGATCTCGATCTGGTGCTCGGCAGCCTCGACGGGGGAGGAACCCTATTCGATCGCGATGACGCTCATCGAAGCGCTAGGCGATTCGGCCGCGCGTCAGGCGACGATCATCGCGACCGATCTCGACACGCAGGTGCTCGCGAAATGCGAGGCCGGCATCTATTCGCTCGATCAGGTCAGGCCGCTTTCGCCCGAGCGCCTCAAGCGCTTTTTCCTGAAAGGCACGCGCCAGCATGCCGGGCTCGTGAAAGTGCGCCCGGAACTGCGCGCGATGATCCGCTTTGAGCAGTTGAACCTGACGGACACCGATTACGGATTGCGTACGCAGTTCGACGCGATCTTCTGTCGCAACGTAATGATCTACTTCGACAAGCCGACGCAATCGCAAGTGCTTGCACGTTTCGAGCCGCTCGTGAAGCCGGGCGGACTGCTCTTCGCCGGCCATTCGGAGAACTTCACCTATGTGACGCATGCGTTCCGGCTACGTGGGCAGACGGTCTACGAGCTCGCGCGCGATGCGGCGTCCGGCGTCCGTACGCCGGAGCCGGCGCGCGCCGCGGCAAATGGTGTTGGGGCTGCCCGGCCCACGGGTACAGCGGCCGCCCGTGGGCGGGAGGCTGAGGTATGAGCGGGCTGCCGATCGCCAACAATCTCTACTTCGACAACCATTTCAACCGCCGCGGCGTAAAGCTGTTGCCGAACGAGTTCTATACGACGGGCGAGGACATGGTGCTCGTTACCGTCCTCGGCTCGTGCGTCGCCGCGTGCATTTACGACCGCATGGCGGGCATCGGCGGCATGAACCACTTCATGCTTCCCGACGATGGCGACCCCGCGCAGGTCGCGTCGGAATCGATGCGTTACGGCGCGTACGCGATGGAGGTGCTCATCAACGAGCTGATCAAGATGGGGGGGCAGCGCGAACGTTTCGAGGCGAAGGTGTTTGGCGGTGCGGCGGTGCTGGCCGCCATGACGACGATCAACATCGGCGATCGCAACGCTGAGTTCGTGCGGCGCTACCTGGGGCTCGAGAAGATTCGCATCGCCGCCGAGGATTTGCAGGGCGTGCATCCGCGCAAGGTCGCGTTCATGCCCGCCACTGGCCAGGTGATGGTCAAGAAGCTGCGCCTGCAGCAGGAGCCGAGCGTGGCCGAGCGAGAGCAGGCGCTTGCCAAGCAGGTGGCCGAAGCGCGTGCGGCACGCCATGCGCGATCGCGCGAGAAGCAGCACGCAGAATTGTTTGCGCCGCCAGGCGCGAACGGTGCGGCCAAGCCGCGCGTCGAGCTTTTCGGCGCGAAGGCATTGCCGCACATCGGCAGATTCCAAGAGGCGCTGCCCGGAAGCGGAACGAACGACAGCAAGAAGACTGGGGAGGAGGCGTGACAGCTGTGCAGAAAATCAAGGTTTTATGTGTTGACGATTCAGCGCTGATTCGCAGCCTGATGACGGAGATCATCAACGGCCAGCCCGACATGATGGTTTGTGCGACGGCGCCTGACCCGCTCGTCGCACGCGAGCTCATCAAGCAGCACAATCCCGATGTGCTGACACTCGACGTCGAAATGCCGCGCATGGACGGCCTCGACTTTCTCGAGAAACTCATGCGGTTGCGCCCGATGCCTGTCGTCATGGTGTCGTCGCTCACCGAACGCGGCTCGGAGATCACGCTGCGCGCACTCGAGCTCGGGGCAGTCGATTTCGTGACGAAGCCGAAGGTGGGCATTCGCGACGGCATGCTCGAGTATGCGGAGAAGCTCGCCGACAAGGTCCGCGCAGCGGCACGGGCACGCGTTCGGCAAGCACAGCCTGCACGTGCAGCGGGTGCGGCGGGTGCCGCGGGAGCGCAGGCCGCGGCGCCGGCCGCGCACGCGCCGATGGTCAACAACCCGCTCATCAGTACCGAGAAGCTCCTTATCGTCGGCGCATCCACGGGCGGCACCGAAGCGATTCGGGAGCTGCTCGTGCCGCTGCCGCCCGATGCGCCGGCTGTCATGATCGCTCAGCATATGCCGCCTGGCTTCACCAAATCGTTCGCGCAGCGCTTGAACGGGCTGTGCCGCCTCACCGTGAAGGAAGCCGAGCACGGCGAGCGGGTGCTGCCGGGCCATGCCTATATCGCGCCGGGGCATGCGCACCTGCTGCTCGCTCGCAGCGGTGCGAACTACATCGCGCACTTGTCGGACGATCCCCCCGTCAACCGGCATCGGCCGTCGGTCGATGTGCTGTTCCGCTCGGCGGCGCAGCACGCGGGCAAGAACGCGGTGGGCGTGATTCTGACGGGCATGGGGCGCGACGGCGCGGCGGGAATGTTAGACATGCGAAATGCGGGCGCATACACTCTCGCGCAAGATGAAGCGAGCTGCATCGTCTTTGGCATGCCACGCGAAGCGATTGCGCTCAACGCAGCCGACGAAATCGCGCCGCTGTCGGAAATGAGCCGTCGCGTGATGGCGCGCCTGGCAGCGATGGGCGATCGCGTGCAGCGCGTGTAGCGCACGCGGGCGATTTGCGGACCTGCGGCAAGGACGAGGACAAGGACAGACGCGGCGGCTTGGCGCCGCCTATTGGAACAAAGGGAACGAGATGGACAAAAGCATGAAAATTCTGGTGGTGGACGATTTTCCGACAATGCGCCGGATCGTCCGCAACCTGCTCAAGGAGCTCGGCTATGCGAACGTCGACGAGGCGGAGGACGGTGCGGCCGGCTTGTCGCGCCTGCGCGGCGGCGGCTACGACTTCGTGATTTCGGACTGGAACATGCCGAATCTCGACGGGCTCTCGATGCTCAAGCAGATTCGCGCTGACGCAGCGCTTGCGCATCTGCCGGTGCTGATGGTGACGGCCGAATCGAAGAAGGAAAACATCATTGCGGCGGCCCAGGCGGGTGCAA
This sequence comes from Paraburkholderia sp., assembly GCA_034668065.1. Classification (GTDB taxonomy): domain Bacteria; phylum Pseudomonadota; class Gammaproteobacteria; order Burkholderiales; family Burkholderiaceae; genus Trinickia. The sequence continues at coordinate 1,617 of JAXDQB010000040.1, read as the reverse complement.
GCGGCTATGTGGTAAAGCCCTTTACCGCGGCGACGCTCGACGAAAAGCTGACCAAGATCATCGAGAAGTTCACTAAGACCGGGAGCTGAAGTGGACCAGCCGACCAATCAGGAAGACGACATCGACCCGGCCGATCCGGCGACCGATCGCATTCTCGCGCGCATTGGCCAACTGACCCGTACGCTGCGCGACTCGATTCTCGAGCTGGGGCTCGACAAGCAGGTCGAGCACGCTGCGCAAACGGTGATGGACGCGCGCGAGCGGCTCGACTACGTGGCGGCGATGACCGAGAAGGCCGCGCACCGCGTGCTCGCTGCGATCGAGGTCACCAAGCCGATGCAGGAGCGGTTGGAAAGCGATGCGCAAGCGCTTGGTGCCCGCTGGGAGCAATGGTATGGGGCGCCGATCGAGCGGGAGGAGGCACGCGCATTGCTCACCGATACGCGCGCGTTCCTGACGAGCGTGCCGCAGGTGACGTCCGCGACCAACGCGCAGTTGCTTGAAATCATGATGGCTCAGGATTTTCAGGATCTGACGGGGCAGGTTATCAAGAAGATCATGGACGTCGTTTATTCGATCGAGCAACAATTGCTCGCCGTCCTGATCGAGAACATTGCGCCGGAGCGCCGCGAGCAGTTCGCCGCGAATGCCGCCGCGCTCGCGGCTGAGCCGGGCGCAGCGTCGGTGAACGCCGACGCGTTGCTCAATGGTCCGCAGATCAATCCGCAAGGCAAGGCCGACGTCATGCAGGATCAGCAGGAAGTCGACGATCTGCTCGCCAGTCTTGGGTTCTGAAGCCCCCGGTTGTTTAATATGGGCGGGCCGTGCGAGCGGGCCGCCCTTCGTTCGTTCAGCCCCATGATTGCGCTTGCGTGAACCGCCCGCGTCGATAAGAATGGCCTTGGAGCGCGAGCCATTGCTTCGGTTGTATCGGTGGCAGGGGCCCCGCGCGAGATTTCGACATGGACGCGTTGCCACGGCCCGTTGAGCCAACGCGTGGACGCGTGGACGCGTTGCTTTGGCAGCACTGCGCAGGAGGAATCGTTCCCATGTTCATCCGTGTCATCCATGCGGTAATGCGGGCTTCCCTTGTTACAGTCGGACTGCTGGGCGTGGCCGCTCCGGCTCGAGCGGTGCTCGGCGGCGCGCCCATGCTGACGCCGGCCGATGCCACGGCCAGAACGATCGCACCCGTTGCGCATGCGGCGGCGCAGGCAGCCGGATCGGCCACGTCGGCTTTTGCGAATTACACCGTGAAGGAGACGACGCTTTCGTCCGGCACGCTGGTGCGCGAGTACATCGCGCTAAACGGGACCGTATTCGCAATAGCATGGATCGGCCCGCGCGTGCCCGATCTGTCCGTACTGCTCGGCACCTATTTCCCGCAGTACGTCTCGCGCGTCAATGCCCTGCGCGCGCAGCAAGGTCGGCGCGGTCCGATTGCAGTTGAAGATTCTGGGCTCGTTGTGCGCACGGGAGGGCACATGGGCTCGTTCGCCGGCCAGGCGTGGTTGCCGCAGGCACTGCCGGCCGGCATGAGCGGCGACGATATCCGATAACGCGTCGAAGTTGCGGGAGAGCCATCTTGCGATCGAACACCTTGCTCATTCGGATGCT
>JAXDQB010000039.1:0-6893 GCA_034668065.1 Paraburkholderia sp. | reverse complement strand
CAGCCCGACGCACGTTCGCCGTGAATAAGGCGCTGCGACGTCAATTGGACATGATTCGGCAGTTGTGGGCTGTGAAGCGGATAGTAGACAGCGATCCGATCCCCTTTGCGGCTACCGTGGCGCGCGTGAAAACTTATTTGTCACGGGTGCGGCATGCACAGCTGTCGACGGGCTTTAGCGCTTACGCATGTCCCATGCAAAGCTTTCGACATGCGTTAGCATTTTCAAGCACGTGAGCCAGCTTGCCCGGCGGACCGGCGCAAGCGCACGAGCCCCGGGGAAATCGACCGCGGCTCACGGGCCAAGGCATCCTGCATAAACCTTTCCTGCCGCAACTCGCCATGTTCGTCGAACCATTGGCACTGCAGCCATTGGCCGCCTTGGTCCACCCCCACGTGCGTCACCGTCATGCGAGCGCCGCCAGCTTTCAGCGTGACTACGTCACCTGCGAAAAATTGTTCAGACTGATCCGAGGTACCCGTAGGCATGTGCGCTCCATCAAATTGAATTCGAATCGCCGGTTTTGTGCGCCAGCAAACTGAAAAGCAATTGCGGGACCGGTGGGACGAGTCTTCTCGGCAATCACCGAAGATAGGCAGAGACTAACAATAGAATATTTATTCCACAAGCGATTTCAGGGAAAACGATGCCCGCGTTTCGGCCGAACGATACGCGACGAATTACCCGAAACGCCCGCTGCGCGGGAGCCTGCGCCCGGAACAATATCTAGGCCGAAATCACAATTCCGACACAATCGTACTTTACACTCACGCGACATGCGACATGTCGAATAAACTTGCGGCTAACACGTCAGCAAAAATCACTTCGTTTATTGCGCGAATAACCTAAACGCTGCCGTTTCCGTAACATCTGCTTTCCCAGCGGTCAAATGCTCAGCCGGAGCCTCTCCGGGTCGGCCATCGCCTTGCTGCTCGCCTTGTTCGAAGACCTCCAGATACGGATTCCGAAACTCGCGTTAGAAGCAGGGGGATTACCAGTGGAAGGCTCGTTTGCGCGACCCCTTCGGTGACACGCAGCGCCTCGTCGACGCCATGAACGTGGAATGGCGTCGGCGAGTTCGTCCGACACGCCCTAAAATTGGGCAACCGTAAGTCTTTAAGGGCCGACAGATTTGTGCACAAGGCGAGTTGTCGTGCAGGCCATGTCGGTCGAGTTTCTCGCGGTAGGTTTTGTCCGATTTGGCGTATTGTACAAACCGCGCGGGCTCCGTCGATCGCGACGCTGCAATTGTTTTTTACTGGAGGATGGACAGATGCTAAAGATTTGGGGACGGACAAATTCGGTCAACGTACAAAAAGTACTGTGGTGTTGCGACGAGCTTGGACTTTCTTTCGAGCGCATCGACGCCGGTATGCAATTCGGCCGGGTGAACGATCCCGAGTACCTCGAGCTCAATCCGAATGGGCAGATCCCGACGCTCGTCGACGGTACGTACGTGCTATGGGAATCGAACTCGATCCTGCGCTATCTTGCGATGGAATACGGCGCATCCAGTTCGCTTTACCCCGCAGAGCCGAAACTGCGTGCAGGGATCGACCGCTGGCTGGACTGGTCGCTTTCCACGCTGCAACCGGCTGAGCGTCCTGTTTTCGTGAGCCTGGTGCGCACGAGCCCCGAAAAGCGCGACTTGGCGGTGCTCGCAACCCACGTCGAAACGCTCGTTCAGCGTTGGAAGCTGCTAGACACGCACCTACAGGGCCGCTTTTATCTCGAAAGCGACAAGTTCACGATCGCAGACATCGTACTTGGCGCCTTTGCCAAGCGCTGGTTCGGGCTCGAGGGGGTCGAACGTCCTTCGATGCCGAGCCTCGAGCGCTGGTATCAACGGCTCGCTCAACGTGCCCCGTTCAAGAAGTACATTGACCATCCGCTGACGTGATCGGCTAAGTCCGGACCTGTCGACGTGAACTACGAGCCCGCTACCGCACGCCGCTCAGCCGCACGCTGCAGTAGCGCGTCGACCTGCGACAATTGCACGGGTTTTGTCAGATGCAAATCGAAACCGCAAGAAAGCGAACGCTCGATATCACTCTCCTGCCCAAAGCCTGTCATCGCGGCAAAGAGCGACTTGCTCATTGCCTGCGTTTCTTTCAGTTGTCGGAGGACAGTGAAGCCGTCGGCGCCCGGCATCGCAATATCAACTAAAGCCACGTCGACCGTGTCCATGCCCTCCGCCAACGCAAGCGCCTGCGCCCCGCTGTAGGCCACATGCACGCGATGACCTTTCATGCGCAAGAGCATGGCCATGCTATCGGCCGAATCGCTGTTGTCGTCGACGATCATGACGGCGAGCCCCTCACGCACGCTCTTCTCGGCGGCGCGTCGTGCTTCGCTCTCGCCGTCTGTCAGGCCGCGCGCGCCAACGAGCGGCAAGCGCATGGTGAACGTCGCACCGCGCCCCTGCCCCTCGCTCGTCGCGCTGATCGAGCCGCCGTGCATCTCAACCAGCCAGCGGCACAGCGTAAGACCGATACCGAGCCCGCTTTCCCTGCGCTCGAGCCAACTGTCGGCCTGCACAAAGAGATCGAAAATCGAATCAATCGCCCCAGATTCGATCCCGCAACCGTCATCAGTGATCCGCAGCAAGGCGAACGCTCGGCTTTCTTCCGCGACCGTCACTGTGATATGCCCACCGTGCTCGGAAAACTTCGATGCGTTATTGAGCAGGTTTTGCGCTACCTGCACTAGACGCGCCATGTCGCCTTTTACGATTACGCCCGAATCCGGTGCACGCACCTCGACCGTTTGCTGACGCAACGCGAGAAGCGGCCGGATCATTTCCAGCCCCCGCGTGATGACGTCGCGCAAGTCGACCGGAGTAATGCGCAGCGCAATCTTGCCTGTGGTAATCCGACCGGCGTCGAGCAGATCGTCGACAAGGCGCGTCAGATGAGAAATCTGGCGATCGATCATATCGCGACATTGCCGCAGTGTCGGGCTCACAAGCGGTTCCAGCATCATGACGCTGAGCGCATTGCTCACCGGGGCAAGAGGGTTGCGTAGTTCGTGTGCAAGCGTCGCAAGGAACTCGTTCATGTGGTGGCTCGCCGCCTCGAGATCGCGCAAGCGCTTTCTCTCGGTCATGTCGCGTGTCACTTTGGCGTAGCCGCACAGCTTTTGCTCCCCGCCTTGCGTCGCATAAACAGCCGTGATGATCACGTTCGCCCAGAACATGGTGCCATCTTTGCGCACGCGCCACCCCTCGTCCTCGACTCGGCCGACGGCCGCCGCAGTAACAAGCTCGGACTGGGGCTTGCCATTTGCAAGGTCCTCCGGGGGATAGAACACCGAAAAGTGCTGACCGATGATTTCGTTGGCCGCGTAGCCCTTTATCTTCTCCGCACCAATGTTCCAGCTCACGATGACGCCGCTGGTATCGAGCATGAAGATCGCGTAATCCTGAACGGATTCGACGAGAATCCGGAACCGCTCCTCAGGCGGGGCGACTTGTGCCGGTGGCGGTGGGACCGGCTGGGTGTCCCTCGCGGGGGTGTCCGGATGCATAAACGACGGCGGCTCGCTGAAAGAAAAGGCGACAACAATAAGCGAAGCACCAAGCACGATGCATGCCCAATCGCTTGCAAAAGCGGATTGGCTGTAAGCCCCCTGCAGCGGAGTGCGCCGGGCATTCCCTTGATGATAATGGCGCGCCTTAGTGGACGCTCTGGCTCTACGCGAAACGATAGTTTTGACAGGAGGCTTGCAAAAACTTCCTTCTCGCGCCAAGCAATCAAAGGCTTGCCATGCTAGGTCAAAGGGTATTCGCCGATGCTTTGTGCGGCGATCAAGAGCGCCTTAGCCGGCCGCCCGTTCGCCAACGGCTTCAGCAAGCAATGCGATGAGACGTGCTGGCTGCGCCGGCTTCGTCATGAAATGCTGAAATCCTTCGCCGATGCTGCGCAGCCTGTAAGCCTCGTCTGTATGCCCCGTGATCGCGAGCGCTACCGCCGGCGGCCGGTTGCTGCTGATTTCGTCGTTGCGCAACCGCTGAATCAAATAGAAACCGTCCATCGTCGGCAAATCGAGATCGCAGACCACTGCGTCGGGTGCCGTGCTCAACACGGCCTCAACGCCTTCTTCGGCATCGCAGGCCGCCACGACGCGCGCACCCTCGGCCTCGAGCATCATCGTCAACGATTCTCTACTGGCGGGATCGTCATCGATCACGACAACCGTCATCCGTCCGAGCCTCTGGGCTTCGTTCATACTAATCGTGCCGCCGTCCGGCGTGCTTGAATTCAGGGCTGTGCTCGAGCCCCTCTCACTTGTGTGCGTCACTGCGCTTGCAACAGCATCAGCACACTCCGTGCGCGCGTCAATCGCGCCAATCGCTTTCGATACGCGGCGCACAATACCATGTGACGACGTCCTGCAGATGGATGGCGAGGCCGCCAACGTTGGCATCCCCACTAAGAGACGTTCTGACACCGAAGTCCCGTGAAATCGCGGGGATCCAAGCAACCAGCGGTTGAAATTCGGTTGGCGCGGCTTGGCGGCTTGGCGCCTTGGCGGTGCCCACTCACAGCCGCACCGCTAGCCTCACGCCAACAGCAGACCGAGTTCGCGCGCGCCCTCTCTCAGTACGGGCAGGAAGCGGCTCTCCATTTCCGGCCCCGAAACCCGCGCGGCTTGCACGCCGACGTTAAGCGCCGCGACAACGCGGCCGTCCGGCCTCGCAATCGGCACCGCGATCGAGCGCAAGCCAATCTCCAGCTCCTGATCGTTGACCGCATAGCCGTTGCGTCGCACCGTTTCGAGCGCCTCGCGAAGCGCATCACGCGAGATGATAGTTTGCGGCGTGTGCTGGATCAGCTTTGCTCGCCCCAGGTAGACGTCGAGCTCGCTCGTTGGCATATGGCACAGCAGCACTCGGCCCATCGACGTGCAATACGCCGGCAGCCGGCTTCCGACATGCAGATCGATCGTCATGATCCGCGACGTGAACGCGCGAGCGATGTAGAGAACCTCGTCACCGTCGAGAATCGCCACCGAGCTCGATTCGTTCAGCGTGTTGCTGATGTGGCGAAGTACGGGCTGCGCAGCATTGGCGAGCGGCGTCGATGCCAAATAGGCGTGGCCGAGCGAGAGAATGCGCGGACGAAGCGAAAAGTTGCGGCCTTCCTCAGCGCTGACGAAACCGAGTTTGCCGAGCGTGTGCAGGCAGCGTCTCACAGCCGCGCGCGGGATGCCCGTACGCTGGCTGATCTGCGATATCGTCAGGACGCGGCGCTGCGGCGAGAACGCTTGAATGACCGCAAGCCCCCGCGCCAGCGAAGTCATGAAGTCCGGATCGGACTCCGCGGTTCGAAGCACTGGCTCATCGGCCGCAGCGCTCTCGGGCTGCGCCTCGGTTGATAGAAGGGGCTCTGTCATTAGCGGTCTCCTGCGATGCTTGGCCGCATTCTAATCGATTCGTTCGGTCACCGAACAAATGTCGTAGGCGACCGAACCCTGTCTTCGCTTCCCGCGGTGGCGTTGTACTGCGTCCTCGGCGTTCGATCACCGAACGATTTTTCGATAATCGGCATTGACGGTGCTCCCGCGTCACGCCTACATTTGGGCACCGATACGACAGCGACGAATGCGCTCGCTTGAGCGCAAAGCCCAACCCATGATCGACAAAACCGTTTCCTCGCCCGAAGAGGCCATAGCTGGCGTTTTCGACGGCGCCACCGTGATGATCGGCGGCTTCGGCGCGGCCGGGCAACCGGCCGAGCTCATCGACGCGCTGATTGCGCACGGCGCAAAAGACCTGACCATCGTCAATAACAACGCCGGTAACGGCGAGCTCGGCCTCGCGGCACTGCTCAAGGCGCGACGTGTACGCAAAATTGTGTGCTCGTTTCCAAGGCAAGCCGATTCGCAGGTGTTCGACGCGCTTTACCGCGCCGGTGAAATCGAGCTCGAGCTTGTGCCTCAAGGCAATCTCGCCGTCCGCATTCAGGCGGCAGGCGCGGGGCTTGGCGCCATCTTCACGCCGACCGGCTTCGGCACGCTGCTCGCCGACGGCAAGGAAACGCGCGAGATCGACGGCAAGCACTACGTGCTCGAATATCCGATCAAGGCTGACTTCGCGCTCATCAAGGCGCTGCGCGGCGACCGCTGGGGCAATCTCGTCTACCGGAAGACGGCGCGCAACTTCGGCCCGATCATGGCAATGGCAGCATCGGTCACAATCGCGCAGGTAAGCGAAATCGCGCCGCTCGGCGAGCTCGATCCCGAAGCCGTCGTGACCCCTGGCATATTCGTCAAACGTGTCGTCGCCGTGCCCCGTAGGGCGACGCTTGCCGCGTGAGGAGCGCAACATGAATAAATGGACCCGCGACGACATGGCGCGACGCGTCGCGCAAGACATTGCCGAAGGCGCATATGTGAACCTCGGCATCGGCTTGCCGACCAAGGTGGCGAACTACCTGCCCGAAGAACGGGAAATCTTTCTGCACAGCGAGAACGGGCTCCTCGGAATGGGCCCAGCACCTGCGCCTGGTCATGAGGACCCCGAACTCATCAACGCCGGCAAGGAGCCCGTGACCTTGCTGGAAGGCGGCTGCTTCTTTCATCACGGCGATTCGTTCGCGATGATGCGCGGCGGCCATCTCGACATTTGCGTGCTGGGAGCCTTTCAAGTCTCGGCGAGCGGCGATCTCGCCAACTGGCACACAGGTGCACCAGATGCCATCCCGGCCGTCGGCGGTGCGATGGATCTCGCGATCGGCGCCAAGAAAGTGTTCGTCATGACCGAGCACATGACGAAGCAAGGCGAATGCAAGATCGTCGAACAATGCACCTATCCGCTCACAGGCATTGCTTGCGTCGATCGCATCTACACGGATCTTGCCGTAATCGATATTACGCCGCGCGGGCTTGAAGTC
>JAXDQB010000038.1:0-5065 GCA_034668065.1 Paraburkholderia sp. | reverse complement strand
CAAATACGAGCGTCCCTCATTGATTTCATCGACGCCAACCGTTCTGTCCCACTCGCCTATTGACCGGAGCCACTTATGACTGAACACGCCGGAAACGCTGAAGAGGTACGCATGGAGCGCGACACGTTCGGCGAAATCGCCGTGCCGAACGCGCACCTGTGGGGCGCTCAGACACAGCGCTCGCTGCAGAACTTCAAGATTTCGACGGAGAAGCAGCCGCCCGAGTTGATCACCGCTCTGGCCGTCATCAAACGGGCGGCGGCAGAAGTCAATCTCGAGCTGGGCTTGCTCGCAGAAGGCACGGCACGGGCGATCATGCAGGCGGCCGATGAAGTCATCGAAGGCAGGCACCTCGGCGAGTTCCCGCTGGCAGTCTGGCAGACCGGCTCCGGCACGCAGACCAACATGAACCTCAACGAGGTCATCGCCAACCGGGCAAGCGAAATTCTCGGCGGCGAGCGCGGGCAGGCGCGCAAGGTCCATCCGAACGACGACGTGAACCGCAGCCAATCGTCAAACGACGTATTTCCGACAGCGATGCACGTTGCAGCCACAACGGGCATCGTGAAGCATTTGCTGCCAGCACTGGCGACGCTGCGCGCGTCGCTCGACACCAAGGCACACGGGTTTGCCGACATTGTGAAGATTGGCCGCACGCATTTGCAGGACGCGACGCCGCTGACGCTCGGCCAAGAGTTCTCGGGCTACGTGGCCCAGCTCGAGCACGGCATCGCCCACGTCCAATCGGCGCTGCCCCATCTGTACGAACTCGCGCAGGGCGGCACGGCTGTCGGCACCGGCCTGAACGCGCATCCGCAATTCGCCTCGCGCGTGGCGGCGACAATCGCCCGGCTAACGGGGCTGCCTTTCGTCAGTGCACCGAGCAAGTTCGAGGTGATGGGTGCGGCCGACGCGCTCGTGTTCGCGCACGGTGCGCTGAAAACGGTGGCCGCGAGCATGATGAAGATCGCCAACGACATTCGCTGGCTCGCAAGCGGCCCGCGCTGCGGACTTGGCGAAATCTCGATTCCAGAGAACGAGCCCGGCAGTTCGATCATGCCGGGGAAGGTCAATCCGACTCAGTCCGAAGCGGTCACGATGCTCTGCTGCCAGGTGTTCGGCAACGACGTCGCAATCAACATCGGCGGTGCGAGCGGTAACTTTGAACTCAACGTGTTCAGGCCAATGATCGCCCACAACGTGCTGCAGTCGATTCGACTGCTCGCAGACGGCGTGCAGAGTTTCAACGATCATTGCGCGATCGGCATCGAGCCGAACCGCGTGCGCATCGAGGCGCTGCTGAACGAATCGCTGATGCTCGTGACGGCGCTCAATCCGCACATCGGCTACGACAAAGCCGCGCAGATCGCAAAAAAAGCGCACAAGGAAGACACGACCCTCAAGGCCGCAGCCCTCGCGCTCGGCTACGTGAGCGAGCAGCAGTTCGACGAATGGGTTCGCCCGGCCGATATGGTGGGCGAACGAGACGCTCGGCGCTGATCGAAGCCATGAGGGGCTTGCCTCTAGGCGCCCACGCACGGCGAGCCCGCGGCTCGCGCTGCGCCCGGACCTGCTTCGACGCGACGGGTCAGCGCCTCAAATCTTGCCTTGCGCCATTTCCTCGGGCTTGAGTTCGACGATGGCGTCGAGCGCCGCCTTCACGTCCATCGCATATTTGGCCACGCGCTTTTGCTCCTCGGTTTCAGGCACGAAGGGCTGCACGGGAATCGGTGTGCCGTTTTCGTCGACGGCGACGAAAACCACGAGGCAGTCAGTGGTCAGGCGCAACTGACCGCTCTTCGGATCGCCGGCATGCACGCTTACATGGATGTGCATGCTCGTGCGCCCTGTCGCGACGACGCGCGCGCGCAACTCGACGAGATTGCCTACGAGAATCGGCCGCCGAAAGCGAATGTTGCCGACGCTGACCGTCACGCAGTAGCGGCCCGACCAGACGGCCGCGCACGCATAGGCGGTCTCGTCAATCCATTTCATTAGTGCGCCGCCGTGGACCTTCCCGCCGAAGTTGACAGACGTCGGCTCCGCGAGGAAGCGAAAGGTCGTTTCGGAACGGTCTAGCGGGGCGGCCGGTGAACTCATCAAGACTCCGTGATGCGCGAAGCGCGCAAAAGAGGCCGATTATACGGAATCGGTTTTCGCGCGCGATACGCAAAAGGCGATACACCGTTGCCTGTTTTCGCTTATTGCCGTCACTCACTTCACGAACGCCACGCCCGTGTCGATCGTGCCGTACATCGTGACGCTGCCTCCTTGAGGGCTTAAGGCGGACGGCCCCCCCTGCTGGGCGCAAGCGCCGCACAGCAAGGTGGCGAGGATCGCGGCTACGCACGCTTTCATTGCTACCTCTCTTGCTTCATGACATTTCCTGTGATTGTAGATCTTCGTGCGTCGACGCGATCGACAGCCGCCGCCGTGAGCAATAACGGCAGCCGAGACGCCGTCGACCCGCGAAACATGGAATTTTCCCAGACGATAAGGACACACCGTGAGTGTGCCCGTGCCTACCCGCATGCGAGGCGGCGCAGCGGCACTGACCAGCCATCGCCGGCGATCTGGTTACGGTGACAAACAGCCGGCTTACAAAACGACATGCATTGATACATGCGGCGGCGTTACAGTAACAAGACAGATTGCGCATCGCGAACGAGACCATCATGACAATGCGGAGAACCTCCCCCCTCGTCACCCTTCGGCGGCTATCAAGCTACGCGCTGATCGCCGCTGTCGCGCTTGCGTTCGCCGGTCGCACGGCCCTCGCGCAGAGGGTGCCTCAACCCAATGCCCCGGTTGCGACGCAAAACGCGGATCCGCCCGGACGTGTCGGGCGGCTCAACTTCATGGCGGGCACCGTGACTATGGAGCCTGCGGGAGCAACCGACTGGTCGTACGCATCAATCGAGCGCCCGCTCACTACCGGCGACCAGCTTTGGAACGACGAGAGTGCCCGGTCTGAACTTCACATTGGTTCGACTGCCGTACGGCTCGGCGCGTCGACAAATCTCGACATCCTCAATCTTGACGACGCCAATGCTCAGTTGAAGGTGACGCAAGGCACGCTTTCGACGCACGTACGTGAGCTCGCGCCAGGCTCATCGTACGAAATCGATACGCCGAACGTGGCACTCGCTCCGACTCGGCCTGGCGATTATCGCGTCGATGTCGCGCCCGACGGCAGCACGACCACCGTGACCGTGCGAAGCGGCGCGCTAACGGTCTATGGTGACAATGGCCAGATGCCGCTCTCGGCCGGCGAGCGCATCACTTTCTCGGGCACGAGCCTGCAGGAAAACGCAAGCGAGCAGGCGCCGCCGCCCGATGCGTTCGATCAGTGGGCAGTGAGCCGGGACGCGGCCGAGGATCGTTCGATATCGGCGCGCTACGTGTCGCGCGACGTGCCGGGTTATGAGGACCTCGACGCGAACGGCACCTGGCGAAGCGATCCGGAGTATGGCGACGTCTGGGTGCCAAGCGCCGTGCCGGTTGGCTGGGCGCCCTATCACTACGGCCAATGGGCATGGATTGCGCCGTGGGGCTGGACCTGGGTGGACGACGCACCGTGGGGCTTCGCGCCCTATCACTATGGCCGCTGGGCCTATGCCCGCTCATCGTGGTGCTGGGTGCCCGGCCCGCGGTACGGCGGGCCACCTGTCTATGCGCCGGCGCTCGTCGCGTTCGTGGGAGACTGGGGCGGGGGGCGAGGCAGAGGCAGAGGCAGGGGCGAAGGCGCGGCTCCCGGCGTCGCCTGGTTTCCGCTGGGGCCGCACGACGCCTGGCGGCCGCATTACGGCGGATGGAGCCCGCGCTACTATGACCGTGTGAACCGATCCGTGACCGGCAACCCGGGCGCGAACAGCACACATGTGCGGAACACGTACGCCAACTTTCGGGCGCCCGGCGCCGTGACTGCCGTGCCGACCACCGCATTCGTGCAGGGACGCCCCGTCGCGCCTTTCGCGCAGCGCGTCGACCCACAGCAATGGCACAACGCGCAGATCACTTCAGGCGCACCGGGGATCGCACCCGTGCGCGAGAGTTTTACGCCGGGCCTGCGCCCCGCGACACATCGCCCCCCTCAGTCGCTTTCGACGCGGCAGGTCATCGCAACACACGCACCCTCGTTGCCAGCCGTCTACCACGATTCGCTTGCGCAGCGCCTCGCCCAAAGCGGCGGGCGGGTTCCAGGGGCGGGCAAATCCCTCGCTCGGATCACGCCACCGGCCGGCGTCGCGGCTGAGCTCCAGCACCCGGGCGCCAACGCGGGCGCCGCCCGCAATGTACGCGTCATTGGGCGCGGGTCGCCCACCGTCATGCAGGCACACGGGCTGGGGCCGGCGGGGCAACGGCCGGCTGCAGGCCCCGGCGGGACGCCTGCGGGCGCGAGGCCAGGCGTTGAGCCGCCGCGGCGGGGGTCGGTCGAACAACACCCACCCGTGAACGGTGTGCCGCGTCCGCCCAACACGAATGCTTTCGGCCCGACAGATGGCGGCGGTCCGACGCGCAGCGGCAGCGAGCCGGGCCGGACCCAGCAGCACGTGCCGGTTACACAGCAGCACGCGCCCGTTGCACCGCCGCAGCCACAACCGGGTGAGGCGAACCGTGCACGGCAAGCGGGGGCACCACAAATCGAGCGGGGAGCGCAAAGCATCGCGCCGCGCCCGGGAATCGCAGCGGAGCCGGCGCAATCGACGCACGCGCCGCAGGCCGTCAGCCGTCAGCCGAATGTTCAAGTGCAGCCGCGCGTCGACGCCCGTGCGCAGCCCCAGCTGCAACCGCCCATGGAGCCACGCTTGGAGCCTCGCGCGCGGGCACAACCTCAACCCCGCGTCGAACCGCAACCACAGCCCCAAGCACCACAGCGAATGGAGATGCGCCCGCCGCCTAAGCAGCCGCAGCCGAGAGTCGAGATGCGGGCTCCGCCTCAGCCCCAGCCGAGAGTTGAGATGCGTCCGCCGCCTCAGCCTCAGCCGAGAGTCGAGACGCGTCCGCCCCCACAGCCTCAGCCGAGAGTCGAGATGCGCCCGCCGCCACAGCAGCCTCAGCCGAG
>JAXDQB010000037.1:0-2721 GCA_034668065.1 Paraburkholderia sp. | reverse complement strand
GGGAAATAGGACGGTAGTCGCCGTCTTGAGTCCGAGCGAACGCGCTTCGTCGTCGAAAAGCCGATCGACCGGATGGTCGGCGCGGATGACGAAATCGGCTGCAATCATGCGTCGCGCATCGCGCTCGAGCCCGTGCTGGAGACGGTCAGCGAGAAAGGCGACGCTCGAGAGGGCCGCCACGGCGAGCACGAGCGCGATGGCAAGCATCGAGATTTCGCCCGCACGCCAGTCGCGCGCGGTCATGCGCAACGCCTGCCGCACCAAATCCGCAACCGCCAGGCGGCGCCCCCGCAGGTGAATGGTCGGCACACTCAATCGTGCTTGCTCCCGAGTGAGCCAAGGCGCGAACCTCCGAAACGCGAGCCCATATGCGCCGCCATCCCGCGAAAACCACCTCGCACGCCACGCCACAGACGCGGCAGCGCCCAGCTTGCGAAAACCACGAACCCGACCATCAGCACAAGAAACCGGAACGGCACGAATATCGCGAGCGCGAGGCCGACACAAACCAGAAGATCTTCGGTCGACGAAGCGACCCAGTTCGACAATGGCTCCGGAGACAGATTGATGAGCGCACGCGTGCCGGCTTTCGTGAGGTGCGCCGAGCCGGCGAGCGCGCCGCCGGCGAGCGCGGCGATGGTCATGAGCGTGGGGTCGGCATGGCCGAGCGCCCCGGCGGCGAGCAGCGCCCCCGCCGGAATGCGGATGAAAGTGTGGATGGCATCCCAGAGCGTATCGAAGGCAGGGATGCGATCGGCGAAGAACTCGACGACTGCAAGGACAGCCGCGGTGCCGATCACCCACGGCGACGCGAGCGCCTGCAGTGAGCCGGGCAGATGCACGATATCCAGGCGCGCAAAAACGCCGACAAGAAGCACCGTCAGATAAAGCCGCAGGCCGCTGGCCCACGAAAGACCGGCGCCAAGCGAAAGCGCTTCGAACATCGCCACTCCTTTCAGCCTTGCACAAATGCCGACGAACGCCCAACCTTCGCGCGGCCCGGTGCCATTATAGACACGGTGCCGTGCCGGCCGCTTGAGCGAGATCAAAACGCCGAGCAACGTGCGGGCTCGGCGCCCGACGCCCGCCGGACGCCCGCCTCATACAGCGCCGACGAGGCGGTACCCGACACCCGTCTCCGTAACGATATGCTCGGGCTGCGCTGGATCCCGCTCGAGCTTTTGCCGCAGATGCGCCATGTAGATGCGCAGATAGTGGCTGCTTTCGACGTGAGATGGCCCCCAGACGTCGCCCAGCAACTGTCGGTGCGTGAGCACGCGGCCCGCATGCCGCACGAGCACTGCCAGCAGGCGGTATTCGATCGGCGTCAGATGGACGGGAACCTCGCCGCGCGAGACGCGCCGCAAGCCGAGATCGACTTCGACTTCGCCGAACCGCACGAGCGGTGATTCGCTCGCCCCGCCGTGGTTGCGCCGCCGCAGGTGTGCGCGAATCCGCGCGAGCAACTCGGAAACGCCGAACGGCTTCGTAAGATAGTCATCCGCGCCGGCGTCGAGCGCGGCGACCTTCTCGTCTTCGCGCGTGCGCGCAGAAAGCACGATGACGGGCATGTCCGTCCAGCCCCGGAGGTCGCGAATGACGTCGAGCCCGTCGGTATCGGGCAGCCCCAGGTCGACGATGATGAGATCGGGCTTGCGCGTGGCGGCTTCGATGAGCCCCTGCTTGCCTGTCTCCGCATCGTGCACGACCATTCCCGCCGTTTCGAGCGACGTGCGTACGAAACGGCGAATCTGCTTTTCGTCTTCGATCAGAACGACGGTGACGCTCGGCTCAGTCATGGCTTGCTTGTGTTCGATTGCGCGAAGGAGGGGGGCCTGGCGAAACGGAAATCGACAGGGCGGCAGGTGCAATGCATTCGGGCAGAGCCGGCTCGACGTCCTCCCGCACGATCGGTGGCGTTTCGACCGGCACGGTAAACCAGAAGCGCGCGCCGGCCACGGCTCCGTCGCGTGCAATACGGTTCAAAGCCCCCATTGCGCCGCCGTGCACGTCGACGATCGCACGGCAAATCGATAGCCCGAGCCCGAGCCCTGGCGTCGCAGACTCTTTCTCGCCCCGCGTGAATTTTTCGAAGATGCGCACCTCCAGGCCCCGAGGCAGGCCGGGCCCGTTGTCGTCGATCGTCACGCGCACGAACGGCTTGCCGTCGTCTTCGATCTGCTCTGCGCCGATCGACAGGGCCGAGCCGGCCGGCGTGTATTTTGCCGCGTTCTCTAGCAGGTTCGAGAAGAGCCGCTCCATCAACACGGCGTCGAGCTGCAGCAGGGGCAAGCCGGCTGCCAGGCGAACGCTTACCGAACGCCGCTCGAGCAAACGCTTTGTCGCACGCAGCGCCGCGCCGACCGTCTCTTCGAGCGGCGTCCACTGCCGGTTCACCTGCACGCCGCCCGCCTGCAGGCGCGCCATGTCGAGCAGGTTGGTCACGAGCCCCGTCATGCGCAATGCCTCCTCATGAATCGCATCCACCAAATCGTCGCTCGGCGCGCCTTTCGCTTCCTGCGCTTGCGCAAGCATCGACGCGAAGCCGACGATGGTGGTCAGCGGCGTGCGCAAATCGTGCGATATCGCCGACAGCAGCGAGTTGCGCAGACGTTCCGACTCCATGCTGACAAGCGCGTCGCGCGCAATCTCGACATAGTGGACCCGCTCGAGCGCCAGCGCGATTTGCGCCGCAAACGCGTCGAGCATCCGCTGTTGCTC
>JAXDQB010000036.1:0-3971 GCA_034668065.1 Paraburkholderia sp. | reverse complement strand
CGCATGCAACGGTACAAATGTAGGCGCAGGAGCAGGCGCTTTAAAGCGGTCCGCCGCGAATGGATTGCTCGCACTGCGCGAACAATCGCCGCGTCATTTATTTTATGCCACTCGTTCCCCGAGCACATACGTGGCGCGCGGCACTGGCAGCGCCCCGCTGCGTCCCACGCGCACCATGTCGGCACGCAGTCCGACTTCGATCGCCCCTCGATCGTCGAAGCCCACCGCCTTCGCGGGCGCGGACGAAACCGTAGCAACCGCCTGGGGCAACGACCAGCCCGCCGCCCGCACCAACTCGAACGAAGCCATCATCAGGCTCGAAGGAACGTAGTCGGACGAGAGGATATCGAGCAGCCCCGCTTTAGCCAGCGTCAACGCGCAGACGTTGCCCGAATGCGAACCACCACGCACAACGTTGGGTGCGCCCATCACCGTAGCGAGACCGTGCTGGCGTGCGGCACTTGCTGCGGCTATCGTCGTCGGACACTCGGAGATCGCAATGCCGTCGCGCACCGCTTCGTCGATATGTTCAATAAGCGTATCGTCGTGGCTTGCCACCGACACGCCGCGCGTCTTGCAGCGATCGACGATTTTTCGCCGATGCGCATCGGCAAAGCGCGCCTGCATCTCGGAGAGCTCGAGTAGTGCCGCCTCCATTTTCTCGTCGCTCCACTTGCCGTTGCGCTCTTGATATTGGCGCCACTTCGCGGGGTCGTGCCACTGACGCTGGCCGGGGGTGTGATCCATCACCGAAGCGAGTTGCAGCAGGCGGTGATCGCCGAACTCGTCGAAAAGATCGATGACGTCCTCAGTGCCCACCTCGCAGCGCAGATGCAGATAGTGATCCGCCCGCAACAACTTTTGATCGGACAAGCGATCGAGCGCCGATATCGCATTGCGATGAATCTCGCTGCCGCGCAGGCCCGCGTCAGTGCGCGATCCGATTGCAAGAGAATCGAAAACCGTGGTGATGCCGGCGGCGGCCACCTGCGCATCGTGAATCACGAACGCGGCGTCGACGTTCCACAATACGCCCGGACGCGGCGCCAAGTGCTTTTCCAGATTGTCCGTATGCAACTCGACGAAACCGGGAAGCAGGTGGTCGCCTTGCCAGTCGTCGGCATCGGGCGCGCTGGTCGTGCCGCGGGCAACGTCCGCGATCAGGCCGTCTTCTACCCTCACCACGCCGATAAATTCTTCGTCACGCGTGACGATCCGAGCATTCTTGATCAACATCGTGCTACTCCGTCTCCACAATGGATGGATTGGATGGGGTTAAATTTTTCGAAGCTTCGACTGCTTATGCGGCGGCCGGCATCGTCACGGGCGCGAGTTCGAGCCGGCGTGTGGCGACCTGCTCGCGCGTCGCTTCGTCGTGGAAGATACCGACAATCGCGGCGCCGCGCTCGCGCGCTTGGACGATGACCTCGGCCACGATGCCACGGTTGTGCGCATCGAGCGACGCCGTCGGTTCATCCAGCAACAGCACAGGATGCTGGGCGATGAGCCCCCGCGCAATATTGACGCGCTGCTGCTCGCCGCCCGAGAAGGTTGCCGGCGCGAGTTGCCAAAGCCGCGCCGGTATGTTCAGGCGGCCCAGCAATTCGCCCGCGCGCCGGCGCGCTTCGTCTATTTCCGCCCCGCGCGCGATAAGCGGCTCCGCTACGAGATCGAGCGTAGGCACGCGCGGAATCACACGTAGAAACTGGCTCACGTAGCCGATCACGTCGCGACGCACGCGCATCACATCGTGGGGGCTCGCGCCGGTCAAGGGGAGATACCGGTGCGCGCTCGCTTCGTCGCGCAACTGAATCGCACCGGCGCTCGCCAGATAATTTCCATACAGACAACGCAGCAGCGTGCTCTTGCCGGCGCCGGACGGGCCGACGAGCGCCACGCACTCGCCGCGCGACACATCGAGATCCACGCCGAGCAAGGCCGGAATCGCTTCACCGCCCTGTGTGTGCAGCACAAATGTCTTCGCTATGCCGCGTGCGCGCAGCATCACTTTGTCGTCGCGAACGAAGCTCGTGTCGATCGATTCGTCATTCATTGAGGACTCCTTTCTTTTAGGGCCATCCGCTTAAGCCACGCAACGGCGCTCAAACAGGCAGCACGGACGACACCAGCAACTGCGTGTAAGGATGCTGGGGATCGTCGAGCACCTGGTCGGTCAGACCCGCTTCGACCACACGCCCCCCTTGCATCACCATCAAACGGTGCGCCAGCAGCCGCGCGACGCCGATATCATGTGTCACGATGACACAGGCAAGATGCAGCTGCGCGCAAAGCGTTCGCAGCAGATCGAGCAGACGTGCCTGTACCGACACGTCGAGCCCGGCTGTCGGCTCGTCCATCAGCACGCGCCGCGGGCCGGTTACGAGATTGCGCGCGATCTGCAGCCGCTGCTGCATGCCCCCCGAAAACGACGCTGGCTTGTCATCGATGCGTTGGGCATCGAGCTCGACGCGCCGCATCCAGCTCGTGGACGTCTCGCGGATCTTGCCAAAATGGCGCGCACCCACTGCCATTAGCGGCTCGCCAATGTTCGCGCCGGCCGATACGCCCATACGCAAACCGTCGCGCGGGTTCTGCTCGACGAAGCCCCATTCGGTGCGCATGAGAAGGCGACGGCGCGGCTCGGACAATGTCAGCAGGTCAAGCGATTCGCCAGCAGCCGACGTATAGGTCAAGCTGCCCGACGCGGCACTGACTCGCAGCGCGACGGTGTTCAACATCGTCGATTTGCCCGAACCCGATTCACCGACAACACACAGCACTTCGCCCGGGTAAAGATCGAAGCTCACGTCCTGGCAGCCGATTCGCTCGCCGTAGCGCGTGGTCAGCCCGCGTGCACTCAGCAACGGTGTCATGCGCGCTCCCCTTCGATCTCGGCCGCAAACGCATTTGCCGCTTCCGATGCGCCGGAGTTCGTTTCGCTTGCAGCAGCGGCCGCGCGTTTTGCGACCTCCTCCTGGCAATAGTCGCTGTCCGAGCAAACGTACATTCGCTTGCCGCTGTCGTCGACGATCATCTCGTCGAGGAAGCTCTCGTGCGACCCGCAAATTGCGCAGGCATGCTCCCACCGCTGGATTTCAAACGGATGGTCTTCGAAGTCGAGACTGCGCACGCTCGTGTACGGAGGGATCGCATAGATTCGCCGCTCGCGCCCTGCACCGAATAGTTGCAGCGCTGGGTTCATGTGCATCTTCGGGTTGTCGAACTTTGGAATCGGCGAAGGCGACGTCAGATAACGGTCGTTGACAATCACCGGGTAGTCGTAAGTGGTGGCGATGCTGCCGTGTCGCACGATGTCCTCGTACAGCTTCACGTTGACGAGCCCGTACTCGGACAATGCGTGCAGCTTGCGGCATTCGGCGAGCCTCGGCTCGAGGCGATAAAGCGGCTCGGGCATCGGCACCTGATAAACGAGAATCTGTTTGTCCGTTAGCGGCGTTTCCGGAATCCGGTGGCGCGTCTGGACGATCGTTGCCTCGACTGTGCGCGTTGTAGTGCGCACGCCCGCGGTGCGCGCAAAGAAGCGCCGGATATTGACAGCGTTGGTGGTCTCGTCCGAACCCTGATCGATGACCTTCAGGGTGTCGTCGCGGCCAACGATCGCCGCCGTCACCTGAATGCCGCCCGTGCCCCAGCCATAAGGCAGCGGCATCTCGCGCGAGCCGAACGGTATCTGATGGCCCGGTATCGCGACGGCCTTCAAAAGCGCGCGACGGATCATGCGCTTGGTCTGTTCGTCGAGATAGGCGAAGTTGTAGCCCTCGGCCGTTGCATCGGCGCAGGCTGATTCGTGCATATCGCGCGCGTTCATGCCGCGTCCTCCTCTTTCTCGTCCTCTTTCTCGTCCTCGTGCAAGGCCGGGTGGCTGGCGCGCAGGCGGCGGACCAGTTCCAACTCGGACTGGAAGTCCACGTAATGGGGCAGCTTGAGGTGCTGCACAAATCCCGACGCTT
>JAXDQB010000035.1:0-11980 GCA_034668065.1 Paraburkholderia sp. | reverse complement strand
AAGCTTGCGCACTTCGACCGCGAAGTCATCCCAGAGCGCCGCATGCACGCCAAGGGTGCGGGTGCTCACGGTACTTTTACCGTCACCCACGACATTACGCGCTACACTCGTGCAAAGATTTTTTCCGAGATCGGTAAGCGAACGCCCATGTTCGCCCGCTTTTCGACGGTAGCCGGCGAGCGCGGCGCGGCGGATGCGGAACGGGATATCCGGGGCTTCGCACTTAAATTCTACACAGAAGAAGGCAATTGGGACATGGTCGGCAACAATACCCCGGTCTTCTTCATGCGTGATCCGCTCAAATTCCCCGACCTGAACCACGCTATCAAGCGGGATCCGCGCACTGGCCTGCGCAGCGCGGAGAGCAACTGGGACTTCTGGACTCAATTGCCCGAAGCATTGCACCAGGTGACGATCGTCATGAGCGATCGTGGCATCCCGCGCACCTTCCGCCACATGCACGGCTTCGGCAGCCACACGTACAGCTTTATTAATGCGAGCAACGAGCGGTACTGGGTGAAGTTTCATTTCCGGACTCAGCAGGGCATCGAGAATCTGACCGATGCCGAAGCACAACAACTGATCGCTACCGATCGAGAGACGTCCCATCGGGACCTGTACGAGAGCATTGAGCGTAAGGAATTTCCACGATGGACGCTGTGCGTTCAGATCATGCCGGAAAAGGACGCGGCAACCTATCACGTCAATCCATTCGACCTGACCAAGGTGTGGTCGAAAAAGGATTACCCGCTAATCGAAGTCGGCGTGATGGAATTGAACAGGAACGTCGACAACTTCTTTGCGGAAGTAGAGCAGGCCGCGTTCAGTCCGGCCAGTATCGTACCCGGCATCAGTTTCTCCCCAGACAAGATGCTGCAGGGGCGTCTCTTTTCCTACAGCGACGCGCAACGCTATCGTTTGAGCGTCAATTACAGCCAGATCCCGGTCAACGCACCGAAGTGTCCGTTCCATAGCTACCATCGTGACGGCTTGCTGCGTGTGGACGGCAATAGCGGCGGAGCAACCCCTTATGAGCCCAATACGCGGGGAGAATGGCTGGAGCAACCTGATTTCAGGGAACCTCCTCTTGCCAGCGAAGGCGCGGCTGACCATTGGAATCATCGTACCGACGACGACTATTATTCGCAGCCCGGTGCACTGTTCAGGTTGATGACGGCCCCTCAGCAGCAGACCCTCTTCGACAACACGGCACGAGCGATGCACGGGACTTCCGAAGCCGTACAGGCGACGCACATCGCCAATTGTACGAAAGCCGATCCGGCCTACGGCGCGGGTGTGGCAGCGGCGCTTAGGAGACTTGCGGGCGGGTAGGCGTGCGCATGCCTGGTTGAATGCCGGCAGCGGCTCATGATGTACGCCGGTTGAACGCCAGGCCGCCGGACCTTTACTGACTGCATCTCGTTATGACCGGGCGGTTAACGCCGTGCAATGCGGAACTGCCCCGCGTCCAAGGAAAACGTGGTGGCACCAACGCTCCGCTCCTCACCTTCGGAGAATTTATGAATCTGACCATTGATTCGCACTGCGCCGATTCGCTCGCCTCTTTGTGCCCGACCGCTCGACATGAAGCCGATCGGCTTAATGTCGAGAACGGCAGCCTTTACACGGCCGCCGGCGTCACAGTAGGAGTCGATCACTGCATCTGCTTGCTGACACAGGACGAAAGCAGTGAGCCTGCGCTGAGCATTCCCAAGCGGCTTGTCGTATCGATGCCGCGCACGGATGGACAATCACCGCTCCCGCTCTATCTAACACCGTGTGCGGAAGGCAACTCACCGATTGCACAAGTTCGGCACTACGTACTGTCCAATTTGACCGGTGACCTCTCGGTCAGTGTTCTGGCGGGCGTCGCGAACATGAGTGTTAGAACATTCGCCCGCGCCTTCGCGCGGCACTTAAAAATTCCACCCGCTGCATTTGTTGAGGGCGCCCGCATGGACGCAGCTTGCATGATGCTGGAGAAAACCGCGCTTCCCTTGAAAACCATTGCGTACGAATGTGGCTTCAGAAATACCCATCGAATGCGAGGTACCTTCAAAAGACGGTTCGGCATCTCGCCAAAGCAGTATCGCCTCGTGAACGCCAGCCAAGCGCCTACGCTTCACCGGGTCTGCGGCTCACTCCGGGCGGCTCGCTGTTAGTACTCTTGCTTTAGCTATATCAACAGGGAAGGCGCAAATAAGAGTCCCAAGCCGACGGACAAGAAAGGAAGGAGATCCGGGGCAAAAGGAAGAACCGTTTTTTTGGCCTCCGGCAGCTTGATGAGCTGCAAGTCAATGCCTTCATCACGCGCGGCTTTCGCTGCTCTTGCGTTTCGTCATCCCGCCACGATAGCCCGACTCGCGAAAAGTGCATAACAAGCTCTAGGTGGGAAATTTCAAGCCATAAGCACCAACTTCGGTTCATGTGAGAGAACTTCAATGAAAGACAAGCACTCTTCTATTCGGCTCATCGGTATTTCGGGAAGCCTTCGTCGTGACTCGTATTGCACAGCGATTCTACGGACACTGCGACATGAACTCCCGGAGCATATAACTCTCGATATCTTCGATCTCAATCGGATCCCGCTCTACAACCAAGACGACGAAGCTGAAAATTTCCCCTCTTCCGTCCTGGCTTTCAAGGATGCTGTGAGACAGTGCGACGGGGTGGTCATCGTATCTCCGGAGTACAACTATGGGATGCCTGGTGTTCTTAAAAACGCGCTAGATTGGGCTTCTCGACCAACGAACACGTCGCCCTTTGCGGGAAAATCGACCTTGGTGATGACGGCGTCTCCGGCCTTCACAGGCGGCGCTCGGGCTCAGGTCCAAATCGCTGAGACTCTACGTGCTATGTTGACCAATGTCATTTCGACTCCTCAAGTCGTTATCCCGGCGGCACACACCAAGATTGAAGACGGGGATCTTAAAGACCGTGTATCGATTGATTTTGCAATGAAGGCCATTGATGCGCTTGCAGTCGCCGTCAAGAAATGCCGACTTATCTCCTCATCCGACTTCTGACCAGCAACATTTCTGGCGGATCTGGCCGATTCGACGCCTGTTGCTTGACATAAGTGCGTCAATTCGGTGATGAAGCGCTTCATCCTGAATCTGAAGATGGAACCAGATGGACCGCGTATGGCAGCGCCACTACGCCAATCACGGCTCATCGTAACCGCCTCCCTTTAGAATTTGAACGCGTATCCCCCTCCGTGCGCAACGGTCACGTTGCGCCGGAATCGTCGGTCACGTTCACCGGAATACGCACAAACGCGAACGCGACATCCCAGCGTGAGTTGCCCCACCGTCAAGGACGTGCTTGATGGACCGCATACCAATCGATCGCCAATGTCTGACGGTCATCTTAGTTTGGCATGCTGCACCGTCGGATCGAGCAGCGGCATTCAGCAGCTCGCGGCCTCGATCAACGATGTCCTGCCTGCCAACGGATGACTTCAGTTCATCTGTCGCGTGAGGAACGATCTGTTGTCACTCATTTATGGCGACACTGTAATAGGCGGTCAAGCGATACCTGCGAGGCGGTTCGGCGCCTGCGCACAGCATAAAGCACGGCCGCTCGGGAGAGCGCGCCCGCGCGCCATCATCACCCCGGAGAAGACAGATGACACAAGAAACGATTGCACGGCCCGATGCCGCGTCGGCGCTGCATGCAACGGCTTTCGCAGACACGACCTACCGTAAGGTGGCCCTGCGCTTCATTCCCTTCCTGATGCTGTGCTACGTGGTGGCCTACCTGGACCGCATCAACATTGGCATTGCGAAACTGAACATGCTGGCCGACGTGCATTTCAGCGAGACCGCTTATGGCCTGGGTGCGGGTCTCTTCTTCATCGGGTATCTAATGTTCGAGGTGCCGAGCAACCTCATCATGCACCGCGTTGGCGCACGGTTCTGGATCGCCCGAATCATGGTGACGTGGGGCATCCTTTCGGCGCTGACGGCAGTGATAGCCGCTCCATGGCAGTTTTACGTTCTGAGATTCTTGCTCGGCGCGGTGGAGGCGGGCTTCTACCCGGGCGTCATCCTGTACTTGACGTATTGGTTTCCCAATCACCGTCGCGGCAAGATGACAGCTTGCTTCCAAGCGGGTATTCCGATCGCCGGGCTCATCGGCAGTCCTCTATCGGCGTGGATGATGCAGCGCTTCCATGGTGCCGGCGGCTATGCAGGGTGGCAATGGGTGTTCGTGCTCGAAGCCTTGCCGACGATTCCGCTCGCAGTGGCCGTATTTTTTATCCTGACCAATCGCGTCCAGGACGCCAAGTGGCTGACGTCGGAGCAGCGCGAACTCATCGCTCGGGAACTCGATGCTGATAACAATGCGCGTGAGCATCTATCGTTCGTTGCCATGCTGCGCGATAACCGCATCTGGCGACTTACGGCCATGATGTTTGCGGCGATGATGGGCCTTTATGCGCTGGGCTTTTATCTGCCGACGTTGATCAAAGACGCAGGTGCAAGCGGCTCGTTGCAAATTGGGTTGCTCTCGGCAATTCCGTATCTCGTCGCGGTCGTGATTATGGTGGCAGTCGGCCGCAGTTCGGACTTAACGCGCGAGCGTCGGTGGCACCTTGCCTCGATCATGTTCGTCGGCGCCCTTGGCCTTGTGGTCAGCGTATTGACGAGCCATAGCATCACGCTAGTCGTGATTGCATTGTCGATAGCCGCCGCCGGTGTCATCAGCATCTCGCCAATCTTGTGGACGTTGCCAACCGCCTTCGTCAGCGGGACCGCCGCGGCGGCGAGTATCGGCTTCATCAATAGCTTCGGGAATGTCGGTGGTTTTGTAAGCCCGTATCTGATCGGCTGGACTCGCGATACGTTTCACAGCCCGGCCCTCGCGCTGTACGTGATCGCTGCGAGCCTTGTGGCGGCCGGGCTGCTCACGTTGAGCTTCGATCCGGACACCGTCAATCGTTAATCTCTGGCAATCATAATGAAAGCAAGCGCAAACCCTTCGAGCCCGCGCATCGCTGTCGCGGGTGTTATCCACGAAACGAACACCTATGCGGCCGAAGCGGCCGGAACAACGCCGTTGTCGGCATTCGAACAGTATCGCGGCCAAGAAATTGCACGAGCGTTTCGCGGCGCGAACCACCCGGTCGGCGGATTCATCGACGGTGCGCAAAAGTACGGCATGTCGCTCGAGCACACGTTTCTAGGGCAAGCCACGCCGTCGGGCACCATCGACGGCGATGCTTACACGGCAATGAAGACCGAGATAGTCGAGGGCATTCGCAACGCGATGCCACTCGATGGCGTACTGCTTGCGCTACACGGCGCCGGCGTGGCTCAAGGCGTCGACGACATCGAGGGCGATCTCGCCATGGCCGTGCGCGAAATCGTGGGCCCGGATACGCCTGTCGTCGCCGCGTACGATTTGCATGGCAACGTCACGCGCGAGATGATCGACGCCTGCGATGTGACGCTGCCGTGCAAGCTCTATCCGCATACGGACTTTTTCGTTCGTGCTGTGGAAGCTGTCGATCTGTTGCATGCGATGCTTCAGGGGAAGCTGCGCCCCGTCACACGCGCTCGCCGCTTGCCGATGCTGCCGTACATCGTGACGACCGCAGCCGGGTTCGTCCCGGCCGAAGTGAACGCGCTTTGCGCCGAAATCGGACGTCGGCCCGGCGTCATCGATTGCTCCTGGTTTCATGGGTTTCCCTATGCAGACATTGCCGCACCGGCACCCTCGGTGATTTGCATGACCGACGGGGACCAGGAGCTGGCTCAACGCTGCGTCGACGAAGTCGCCGCATGGATCTGGGCTCACCGCGAGGCTTTCCGGCCGCACTTTCCCTCCCCTGCAGCCGGTGTCGCACAAGCGTTGCTGAGCGAAGCAACGCCTGTCGTGATCAACGAATATGCCGACAATCCGGGAGGCGGTACGCCGGGCGACGGGACGTTCCTGCTGCGCGCGCTGCTCGATGCGCGTCCTGCGCCAGGAACCTGTTGCTTTGGCATCGTCAACGACGCGAGCGTAGTCGACCAAGCGCATCGCGCGGGCGTAGGCGCGACTATCCATGTCTCGCTGGGCGGCAAGCTGGGACGATTCCAGGGTACGCCGATCGAGGCTGCGGCCTATGTCAAATCGCTGACGGACGGTCGCTTCGTCAATCGGACAGGCGCGATGTTCGAGGGGGTGAAGTTCGATCTCGGCAGGATGTGCCGGCTTGTCATCGATGGTGTCGACGTAATTGTCGCATCGCGCGCGGAGCAGGTGTACGACATCGAACCGTTCGCCATGCACGGCGTCGACGCTCCGCAGCGCCGCATCATTGCGTTGAAGGGCGCCAATCATTTTCGCGCGGGCTACCGGGAAGTGGCGGCAAAGATCATTTCGGTCGATAGCGTCGGGCTGAGTACGGCAGACATTGCGTCGTTTCCGCGCACGCGTCTTGACGGTGCGTTTTGGCCGCTTTCCGACGCCGTTTCATTCGAGAACGGCGCGGTCAGCTTTTGACGCTTCGCACCGCGCGCAGCTGACCGAATCAGCGTTCGATCACGGGTTCCGGCGAGCCCTCATGAGACGATATCCGCCAACTCGGATTCGGCGGCGCACGTGTGCAGCCATTCGATGAACGCATGCAGGCGGCGAGGCATTGGATCGAGCCGCGGATGCACGACGTAATAGTCGTAATTGCCCGATCGTTCGAAGCCGCTGAACGGCAAGATCAGCTTGCCGCTATCCAGTTGCTCTCGAACCAGCTGCTCACGGCCGATGGCGATGCCGGCGTGGTGCGCCGCGGCGGTGATGCCGAGATCCGATCGATCGAATGTAAGGCTGCGTGTCGGCAGCAAGTCGCTCATGCCATGACGGCTCGCCCATAGTTGCCATTCCGCGTCATAAGCGGCGTTGTCCCAGGCCAGGGAGTCATGCAGCAACGTGCAAAAGCGCAGATTCTCGGGCTTGTCGTGCAGATCAAAGTTTCGCGCATACTCGGGGCTGCAAACGGGAGCCATGCGCTCCGTAAGCAGCTTCCGGCTCGAAAGGCCCGGGAAGTCGCCATTAGCGTAGTACAAGGCGAGGTCAACGGTGCGTGCACGGAAGTCGACGTTATCGTTGCCTACGCGAAGGTTCACGCAGACGGATGGATACGCTTGCGCGAAGCCCGCCAGGCGCGGGACGAGCCAACACTGGGCGATCGATGGTCGGGCGTAAAGCACGATCGAGCCGGCGATTTCCGTTTGGGCAGAATGCTGCAGCGCTTCGGACAGTTCCGTCATGGCCGACTGCAGGATGTCGAAGATACGCGCTCCATCCCGCGTCAGGCGAACCTGGCGCGTCAGGCGTTCGAAGAGCTTCATCGAGAGCGCGACTTCCAGCCTGCCGATCCGATGACTGACGGCGCTTGCCGTCAGGCACAGCTCGTCGGCAGCTCGGCTGAAGCTCAAATGGCGCGCGGCCACCAGAAAGGTATAAAGGTTGGCGAATTGGCTGCTGTTCAATTGCGATCCAATTCGCGGGGGCAGATTGAGCACGGGAGCGGCGTCCTCCAGTTGGCGCCATTTACGCGGGCGGGCGACGAGTCGTCGCGCTCGGGAGGTGGTACGCGCCCGCGCTGCCGTCATGGCGCTAGAAGTCACTGCATCGTATTGTAATGGCTGTCGGCGGCGCGTCCGTGCGAGGAGGCCAGAGCCTAGCCCACAAGCAGCTCCCGCCCTCTTGCAACGTAGGCGTCCATCTCCGCGGTCGGGACCATGCTGCCGCCCGTGGCCCACACGATGTGAGCGGCACGTGCCATGCAGTCGTCGGTGAGCCCCATGCGCGCGCGGTAACCTTGCGTCTCGTCGAGAACGTTACGAATGCCGGGGATGCCGGCTACCGCAGAAGGCTCGAGCCGAATGCCCTCCGTGCCTTCGGTCAACGCGACAAGCCGGTACAGCTCCTCGTCGCTGACGGTGTAATAGCCGTCGATCAACCGTTGCATGGCCCTGCCGACGAAGCCCGAGGGCCGTCCCACGGCCAGGCCGTCAGCAGCCGTCATGTTATCGATGCCGAAATCCTGCACCGATACACCGTCATGAAGACCGGTGTAGACGCCCAACATCATACATGGCGAGTGTGTTGGCTCGGCAAAGATGCAATGCACAGCGTCGCCGAACGCCAGTTTGAGCCCGAATGCCACGCCGCCAGGGCCACCGCCCACCCCGCACGGCAGATAGACGAACAGCGGATGCTGCATATCGACCAAAACACCCGCGGCCGTGAGTTGCGATTTAAGGCGCTCGGCCGCAACCGCGTACCCGAGGAACAGGTCGGCCGAATGTTCGTCGTCGACAAAGTGGCAGCGAGGATCGCCTTCGGCCTGCGCGCGTCCCGCAGCGACGGCGGCGCTGTAATCGGCGCCATACTCGACGACATTGACGCCATGACTGCGCAGCAGGTCCTTTTTCCATTGGCGCGCATCGGCCGACATGTGGACGGTTACGGCGAAGCCGAGTTTTGCCCCCATGATGCCAATGGATAGCCCAAGATTGCCGGTTGAGCCTACGGCAATACGATACTG
The DNA here is from genome assembly GCA_034668065.1 of Paraburkholderia sp. Lineage (GTDB taxonomy): Bacteria > Pseudomonadota > Gammaproteobacteria > Burkholderiales > Burkholderiaceae > Trinickia. The sequence goes on along the minus strand of JAXDQB010000035.1, from coordinate 3,441 downwards.
GCCGAAGAAGGCGCGCGCCGCGTCGCTGACAAGGGTGGCGTAATCGTCACCGCGGCGCAGGAAGCCTTGCTCCAAGGCGAGCGTTTCCGCGTGTTTCAGCACTTCGTAAATGCCACCGCGCGCTTTGATCGAACCTGAAATCGGCAAGTGACTGTCCGTCTTCATCCAAAGGGACCCGGGCAGTGGCCGCTGGTACCGGTGCGCCAGCTGCGACTGCAGCTTCGGCACGGGCCGGAGCTCGGACTCGATGATGCCGTCGGCCACAGCCGTTTCCGGACACGCGCGCGAGAGATAGGACGCAAATCGAGTGAGACGAGCGCTTGCGTCGGCTACGTCCTCAGCGGACAAGCCGACGTCAGGCTGTGCGATAGAGACGCTGGCGGCGGCCGGGTTGAACCAGCTCGTCTCGCGGAGTTCCATTAGCTGCCGGATGATGGGACGGCATGCATACCACTCCTCCAATGTTTTGCCCAGAATGATCATTTTGTTAGTTGGCTCCATGCTCGTTGCAAAAGGAACTCGACGTGTTCCCGTGACCCTCTGCATTTAACGGGAAGCGCGACCAACTGACAAAGGATCGATAAACACCGGACGGATGACATCGCGTCATGTATTGCACTGACAACATGAAGCAAGCGCACGCCTGACAGAAATGCGTTTGAGAGCGTCGACACGTTGTTCGCCCTTGAAACTCCCGCTCTCAGTACCGCAGTGCCTGCAAAACACTTCCTCGTGAGGCGGTGGTTCGGGATCGAGCCACCGATCTGAAGCGGTAACATCAGCACCATGCCGTTAGCAAGCCACTTCGGCGGTTGGCCGTTCACTTCGTTAGGTGCCCTTATGCTTGGAGTCTTCGCGCGGCCGGTGCACCTCACCACCCTGACCTGGAAAAAAAACGTTCAAAACGTCCCGTACACCTTCTGCCAAAGTCGCCTCTGCATCGATAGTTTCTGTTTCGCCAGACCTGGCTGGGTCGGCACTCAAGCCGCGCCAATGAGTGAAGACGAGCAAAGGCATTTCGCTCCATTCGCCGCCGCCGAACTTCGCAAAGGCCGTATCGCCACTTACAAGTTGAATCTCGTACCATCCATCGCGGACCGGGGCATACTCGTCCAGCGGAAACCAGTTGGTTGATGGGATTTCCATAAATTCCTCACCGACGAACGAACTTAATGTAACTGTTTCTTTAAATCGCTAAGTTCAGCGTGAACCGAACTGACTGCCCGTTTGACCTTGGCATTGACATTCGTAGCGCGTGCGCATGCTTTTTCTGCCCGGGCACGTTTTTAATTATAGAACTTGCCGACTTTTGCGCCGCATGTATCGAGCCCCAAGAGCTCGATGTCATGATTTGCGCCGACTAGTGGACGGCCCACCCAGCTTTGCCTACTGAAACGCCACCTCCGCAAAGCTTCGCAGCTTGCGGCTGTGCAGGCGGTCGAGCCCATTCATCCGCAGCAGTTCCATCGCCTTTACGCCGATCTGCAAATGCTGATCGACCTGCGCGCGATAGAACTGATCGGCCATGCCGGGCAGCTTCACTTCGCCGTGCAACGGTTTGTCGGAAACGCAAAGCAGGGTGCCGTACGGCACGCGGAAGCGAAAACCGTTGGCGGCAATGGTCGCGCTTTCCATGTCGAGCGCGATCGCGCGGCTTTGCGAGAGCCGCTGCACAGGTTCGCGATGGTCGCGCAGTTCCCAGTTGCGATTGTCGACGCTCGCCACCGTCCCCGTGCGCATCACGCGCTTGAGCTCGACGCCTTCAAGGCGCGTAACGTGCGCGACCGCACACTCGAGCGCGACCTGCACCTCGGCGAGCGCCGGGATCGGGACCCAAAGTGGAAGATCGGCATCAAGCACGTGATCCTCGCGAACGTAGCCGTGTGCAAGCACGTAGTCGCCGAGGCGCTGCGTATTGCGCAAGCCCGCGCAGTGCCCAAGCATGACCCATGCGTGCGGACGCAATACGGCGATGTGATCAGTTATCGTCTTGGCATTCGAGGGGCCGACGCCGATGTTGATCATCGTGATGCCGCTGCCGTCGGCCCGCTTCAAGTGGTAGGCCGGCATCTGCGGCAGCCGAGCCGGCAACGTTCCCTCGTGGGGCTGCTCACCGAGATTGGCGTTGTAGGTAATGACGTCGCCCGGCTCGACGAACGACGTGTACTCGCTGCGATAGGCCCGCAGCTCTTCGTCGTCGGTATGGGACATCAACGCGCGGCCGAGCTTCGTGAATTCGTCGATATAAAACTGATAGTTCGTATAGAGGACGTAGTTCTGAAAATGCGTCGGCGACGTCGCCGTATAGTGCCTGAGGCGATGCAGCGAGAAATCGACCCGCGCCGCTGTGAAGAGCGCGAGCGGGTGGGGCTCGCCCGGCCGCGGCTCGAAGGTGCCGTTGACAATGCGGTCGTCGAGTTGCGCGAGGTCCGGCGTATCAAAGACATCGCGCATCGCCATCAGGCGCTCGCGTCCCAGATCACCCTCGAGATGAATCCCTTCCGCGAACGCGAAGTGGATCGGAATCGGCTGCTGCGATACGCCGACTTCGATCGACGCGCTGTGGTTTTTCGCCAAAAGCCTCAACTGCTCGCGATAGTAGTTGCCGAAGAGATCAGGGCGCGTCACAGTCGTCTCGTAGACGCCGGGCCCCGCGACAAAACCGTACGACCGACGGGAATCGACCCGGGTATTGACTTCGGTCTGCACGCGCACGAACGGATAGCAGGCGCGCACGCGCTCGGCGAATGGTTCGTTGCGGCGGTAGCGCGCGAAGGCGTCACGCAGGAATGCCGTGTTCGATTCGTAGATCGCAGAAAGCCGCACGACCGCATCTGCGGGGTGGGCGAAGTTTTCAGTTGGAAAGTCGCTCGGAAGCAAGGCCCGCGCATGCTGCGTCATGTCGTTTTTCATCGTTCGTTCGCCTCTCTCGATGGGACGACATTACCACGAAGCGTGTGGCTTATTAAGAGACGCGTCTGGCCGAAGCCTTCAGCTCGGGCTGGGTGCTCAATACGTACGGCAGGCTCGTGATCGGGGTCGCATTTGCTAGAATCCTGAAATCCTTTGGAGAAACACCATGAAGCCGTATGTTTCCGTGGCCATTGCGGTTGCCGTTTCGGCGACGTTCGCCGTTTGCAACACCGCAGCGGTGGCACAGACCGCCGAGGACGCGCAAACCCATGCCGCGACCCGCGCTGCCAACGAAGCGGCCGGCCTGCCCGATCTCGACGCCATCAACCGCCCGCCGGCGGAAGTCTCCTCGCAAGTCGACGTCAACGTGCCCCGCACGCCGAGCTTCCACGAGACGAGCCCTAGCGGCACGGAAATCACCGAGTATCGCGATAAGGGGAAGCCGGTGGAAATCGATGTTCGCTCGAAGTTTGGCACGCACTATGAAATGAGCGCGTCGCCGGACACGTCGCCGAAGGTGCACGAGAA
>JAXDQB010000034.1:0-8208 GCA_034668065.1 Paraburkholderia sp. | reverse complement strand
GATCACACCGGCGTTCGACGTGGCCGCAGGCGTCTACGACACCCAAACCATGCAAAATGCCCAAGCGCCGGGCTTCAACGAGGTTGAATACTCGGTGCTGGCTGACTACCACCTGAGCCGCCGTACCGACGTCTACGCGGGTTACATGTTCTCGAAGTTCAACGGAATCAATTCGAACGTCTACTTATCGACGAACTATATCGCGGCAGGCGGCATCCGCACGCTGTTCTGACAAGCAAAAATGAAGGCGGCGCACTCGGTTCGCGCCGCCTTCTCGGTCGGAGTGTCGACGTCAACGCAAAGCCAACGCAAAGCCAACGCAACGTCAACTCCGACTTCTCATTCCTTCTCATCCGATTTCCGCTGCGGTTTGAACGGAATGTAGAAATCGGATCACCTGTGTAGTGTCGTTCCTTGTAGCAGGCGCATCGAACAGCGCGGATTGTTCAAAGTCCCGGGCCCAATCGGAATCCTTGGCGTCCGATTCCACGGACACGCTGTTTCGTCGACTTCTGCCACCTTGCACGTCTGTTCCCAGCTCGATCGATCGTTGCTCCACGGCTGCCAGATCATAATGAGGCGCGTTCACCACGTTATCGAGCGTGTTCCCGGAACCAGCGCGGATTGGCATTCGATGCCAAAGGCGCCATGAAGCCTCGCTCACCTTCATATTCACCGGAGCCGTTAGCGGCTCGCTGATGGTGACGTCGGTGTCGCTCACAACCGCGTCACGGACCATGACAACCAGGTTGCCCTGCCTCTCCTGGCCGGGCGCTGAACCAGCGTCGGGCAATACGGAAGCAGTGACAGCCAGATGGGTGGCGTCCTTCGATATCGGGCGCAGCAGCTTGATTGCCCGTCCCCACGCCGGAATCCAGCTGCTCAACGGCGCATGCGTATCAGGGTTGCCGAAGGGATTGTCGTCGCGCGATACGTTGCCGTCTCGGTAGTACATGAGATTGAGCGTGCCGTGGGCGATGTGGCCCATGAGAATTTCTCGTTTCGGCGGCATGCCCATGATGAATTTTGGATCGCGTTTTTCGTCGAGCACAAGCAGCACCCGAACGAAGCGCAGACCTGCAGGGTTGACCTCGGGTAGCAACAGGTCGGTCGTTTTATGCGGCGTTCCGTCGGGAGCCGAGAAGGTTGCTGCATTGGCGAACTGCGTGACCGTCATGCCGTTTTCAAGCATCACCGTGCTCTTGAAAAATTCTCCGCTTTGGGCCAGAGAGGTGCCCGACAATCCGCACAAGAGGCAAGGAGTCAGCACAGTGCAGATTCCTTGTGAAAAGTGAAAACGTGACATGCAAAAGTCTCCAGAAGGATCGTTGTCGGAATGAATGTGGACGCGCCGCTGCATGGGTGTCAGGGCGCAGCGAGGGCTCAACGCTACCTTTCGAACCGCTCAGGGTTCGCCGCGTGCCGAAAACTCAGACGGCTTACCGAGGAGACCGCACAGCGTGTCACACCAACGTGCGGCGTGCGAGATGCAGGCGTGCTTGCTCTCTTTGATGGGGCTCGAGCTCGGGCGCGAAATGGAATTCGCCTGCAATCAACGTTGCGATGATCACGCCGTCGCGATAGAGAATGCGATTGCCCGCGAAGGCGGGCACCTTGTCCCCGGGCAGCACGGTCCCGGCCAGGTTGAGCGGATCTGCACCGCTCACGCAAACCATTTCACCGTTGCGAGGCCGCTTGCGCGCTTCGCGCAAAACGGGGATCGCCTCGGGCAGCGCAAACTGCTCGCCCGACAAGCCGTTGATGAACCGGCCGCCGCGCACCTGCGCGCGCGCTTCAAAACGCTGCAGGGTGCGAAGCAGCTCGCGCCAGCGGGGCAGCCAAGATGCCTCACGCTCGAGCAATTGCCAGCAAACCACGCCATAGCGCCGCAACAGTGTCATCGCGACATGCTCCACAATCTCGGTTGGTGTCCCGTGCGAGCGTGGCGTCGTGTACATGCTCGTGTCATCGTGATTGGCATTTTCCGGCATGCGCCCGACAAGTGCCCAGCGTCCGGCGTCGTCCATGCCACCGATGAAGGCGCCATGCTGAGCGGAACGTGCGCCGTGTCGTGAGCCGCCACGCCGTACACGTTGCCGGGCCGAAGCCGGCTTTAGCAGAGCGCGCAGCCCGGCAAAACCGTCAGCATTGACGAGCCCGGCTGCAACAAGTTCGCCAAGGGCCGCTTCCAGCTCGATCGGCAGCGAACGCACCTCGTGCATCAGTTCGTCGAAGAACATGGCGCCGTGCCGCATCAGCACGTCCAAAACGTCGCGCGCGCGTGCGCTGAGCGTATCCGTGCTGGCGGCCTGTGTAAGTCTGTGCCACATGGGCAACTCGCGGCGAGCAAGCAGCACTACCGGAGTCGCACGTACCGGCGCGTTCGACGTATGCGGGCCGTTGAGCAACCGGGCCCACACGAGCTTGCCCGAACGGCACAGTTCATCGAGCGACGTTCCGGTGTAATCGCGAATCCTTGCGGGGAGAATCTCCTCTTCCCATGCGGTCGCCGCGGCTTCGAAGCCTTCGAGCTGGGCGATCGTCGCAGCGAGCGCATCGCGTCCCATGCCGCGCCCGCCGACAGCGACACGCTGCCATTCGAACAGAAAGCGCATGAAGTCGGCGCGCTCGACGGGCTCGATCTCGCGCCGCAGGTGTCCGATCGTGTAGCGATGAATGCGCGCGAGCAAGTGACGCTCGCACCATTGTTCTTGCGTGGCGCCGGGGGTGAAGCGGCCGCGCATCGCATAACCCTCGCGCTCGAGCGAGACGAGTGCCGCGGCAACTTCAGACGCGGGCAGTGCAAGCGGCCGCGCCATGTCGGGTACAGTCGACGGGCCGAGTCCGCTCAGGCGAGCACGAACGATTTCGATGATGGCATCGTCACGCGTCCAGGCTTCGTTCGGTCGCGCCGGGGCGTGCAGTCTCGGCTCGCACACGGCTTGGGGGTAGACAGCACGCAGGCAAGCGAGCCGTTCGAGAGGCAGCCACAACGCATCGTCTTCGGCAACCTGCATACGCGTTGCGCGTCCCGCACGGCCAAGTGCATCGAGCCATTCCGACCAACTCGCATGGCTCTGCGCCTCTTTCTCACCGATGCAGCCGAGCCCCATCAGCGCCTCGTGCATCTCGTCCGTGCTGCGTACACGGGGCCACGCTTCGTCGGCCACGCGTGCGATCGCGTCGGCATCCAGCGCACCGAGATCGTCGGCCGCATCGGATTCGCGAAAGCGTCGCGTGAGGACCGCTTGCGTACGCCGCTCCTCGAGAGGCGCGTCGTCAAGAAACGCGTAGGGCCGCGCATTCAGAATTTCGGCTGCCAGCGGGGAGGGCGCCGCAAGATCGCGCGTCACCAGCCTCATCTCGCCGCGTTCGATTCTGCGCAAGAGCGCGAGCCAGCCATCGCAATCCATGGCATCGTGCAGACAATCGTCGACCGTCTGATCGACCAGCGGATGCTGCGGCAGCTCCCGCTCGCCCACGACGTTTTCGAGGCAGGCGACCTGATCGGGAAAAACAGCGGCGAGCAAGTCTTCGCTCTTCATGCGCTGCAGCTGCGGCGCTGTCTTGCGTCCTCCGGTGAATCGCGGCAGCGCCAGCGAGGTGGTCGCATTCCAGCGCCAGCGCACGTTGAAGAGCGGCGCATCGAGCAGCGCCTGGATAAGCACATGCTCGGCCGTATTCGAATGCAGGTAACGCCAGACTTCATCGAGCGCGAAGCTGTGGCTACCGGTAAGCGAGAGCACAATGGCGTCTTCGATGGCCGCGGCCTGCAACTCAAAGTTGAAGGTGCGGCAAAAGCGCTTGCGAAGCGCGAGGCCCCAGGCCCGATTGATGCGGCTGCCGAACGGCGAATGAATGACGAGTTGCATGCCGCCCGATTCATCAAAAAATCGCTCCATGACGAGCGTGTCGTGGGTCGGCAGCACTGTAAGTGCCGTGCGTGCGCGCGCGAGATACTCGACGATCTGCCGCGCCGGGCTCTCGTCGAGCGAGAACTCGCTCATGAGCGCATCGACCACGTGGTCGAGCGTGGCTTGCGATGCGCTCTTATCATCCTGATCTATTTCCGTAGGATTGCTAAGCAATATGTCCATGTGCGCCCGCAGGCGGGAGACCGCGGCCGAAAGCTCGTCGCTTCGGCCAGGGGCTTCGCCCAACCAGAACGGAATGTTCGGCGACTCGCCGGTGGCATCCGCCACGCGCACGCGTCCCGCTTCGACGCGCAGAATTCGATAAGCGCTGTTGCCGAGCTGAAACACATCGCCAGCCAGGCTTTCCACGGCGAAGTCCTCGTTTACGGTGCCGATCTGGATGCCCTGCGGCTCGAGCAGCACCGCGTAGTCGGCATTGTCAGGGATGGTGCCGCCGGACGTCGCTGCTGTTAGCTTGCTGCCGCGCCGGCCGCGCAGCGTGCCAGTCACGATATCGCGGTGTAGATATGCAGCGCGTGGCCCGTACCGGCTCGTATAGCCATCGGCGAGCATGCGCAGGACAGCGTCGTAGCGCTCGCGCGGGAGTTCGGCATAAGGTGCTGCCTGGCGCAAGCAATCAAACAGGGCATCCTCGCCCCATTCCGCGCAGGCGATTTCCGCGACGATTTGCTGAGCAAGCACGTCGAGGGGCGCGCGTGGAATGACAAGCGCGTCAAGTTCACCTCGCCGCGCGCAATCGATCAATGCCGCGCATTCGATCAGATCGTCGCGCGAAGTGGGGAAGAGGCGGCCTTTCGGCATGCCGCCCACATGGTGTCCCGAACGCCCGACACGCTGCAGGAACGGTGCGATCGCGCGGGGTGAGCCCAATTGGCAGACAAGATCGACGTCGCCGATGTCGATGCCGAGCTCGAGCGAGGCCGTCGCGATCAATACGCGCAGCGCACCGCGCTTCAGGCGCTGCTCGGCTTCCAGCCGATGCTCCTTGGCCATGCTGCCGTGGTGCGCGGCGACGGCGTCTTTCCCGAGCCGCTCGGTCAAGTGACGTGCCGCGCGCTCGGCCATGCGCCGCGTGTTGACGAAGACAAGCGTCGTTGCGTGCGCCGAGGCCAATTCGGCGAGGCGGTCGTAGACGCGCTCCCACACCTCGTTGGCCATAACCGCTTCGAGTGGCACGGGGGGCAACTCGAGCGCGAGATCGCGCGCACGGTTGTGTCCGACATCAACGATCGCGCATTGCGCATGGCCGCCAGTGCCGACGAGAAAGTGCGCCACCGCTTCAATCGGCTTTTGTGTCGCGGATAAACCAATGCGCAGCAGGCGGCGCTTGCAAAGCGCATCTAGCCGCTCGAGCGTGAGCGCCAAATGGCTGCCGCGCTTGCTGCCTGCGATTGCATGAATTTCGTCGACGATAACCGTGCGCGCGGGAGCGAGCATGCGTCTGCCCGAATCGGACGAGAGCAGGACGTAAAGTGATTCGGGCGTCGTCACGAGGATATGCGGCGGGCGTTTTCTGAGAGCACTGCGCTCTTGCTGCGTGGTGTCGCCCGTGCGCACGGCAGCGCGAATTTCGACGGTAGGCAGGCCGTGCCGCGCCAATTCTTCCCCAATGCCTGCCAGGGGCCGCTCGAGGTTGGCGTGAATGTCGTTCGAGAGCGCTTTGAGCGGCGACACGTAGACGACGAGCGTTTCGTCGGGCAGTACACCCGCGTTCGCGAGGCCTGTGCGCACGAGTTGGTCGAGCGCCCAGAGGAAGGCGGTGAGTGTCTTGCCCGAGCCTGTCGGCGCCGCGACGAGGGTTGAGGAACCGCGGCGAATATGCGGCCAAGCACGGCATTGCGCGTCCGTGGGCGCATCGAAAGTCGCCCGAAACCATGCCGCCACGGCGGGATGGAACCCGGCAAGCGCCGCCGCGGTGGCGGAAGCCACAGATTCTGCAGTGGCGTTCATTTGGGCGAGATGGGAACGTTCCATCGCATTCTCAACTCGACGGCCGCGTCACGGCTCTTTGATGAAAAGATCCCGTGACGCCGCGTACGTCGATAGATAGACAAGGGGGGCCACAATCAGCAGTGCAATGCCGAGCGTGACCAGCGCTGCCACCAGCAATCCCGCGACGAGGGCACCGTAGACGAGCGTCGGCCAAGGATTGCGCCAGATGGCAAGCAGGCTCGCCTTGAGCGCCGCGCCCGGCGCAGTGTCGTAAAGCACAATCAGCGACGGCGCGAGCCAGAGAGCCATCGCGCCGCCAAGCGCTGCAATGGCATAGATTAACGCGGAGAGCCACGGTGTGCCGGCCGCGCCTGTAGCGGGGGCGGCGCTGATCAGCGTGTGGAATTCCTCCGACATCTGTGAGCCTGCGAAATCGCAGACCAGCGAGGCGAGCAGTGCAACGAGGGCCACCACAAAAAGCGGCCGGAACTTGTCGCGAATCCCGTTGACGACATCGGCGATACTGACGATGCCCGTCGTCGCGCAGGCCTGTGCCGCAGCGGTCATGCCACCCGTCCACAAGACGGTGAAGACGGACGTCGATTCCCCGGCCAACGGAAGGCACGCTAGCACCACGGTGACGGCGAGATCGATTGCGCCGAGCGCGATCCATACGGCAGGCCGAAGCCGGAACAATGCCCAGGCGTTCGCAATCCACTGCGTTCCGTGTTCGGCGGAAACCGTGCGCATCAGCATCTGGAACACTCCGTGAAAGTCAGTCGAGTGCGGAAGAACCCGCTTGCGCGCTACGTCCGTGATTATGTCCGCGATTATGTCCGAATGAGCATTGCTTTCAAACAGTATCCACAAAGCGTCAAGATCAACTGCGCCATTGAACGTAATCATGCGGAAGTCCGTCGTTTCGCTCACCGCTTCACGTTTCAGCGTGATATAAGCGCGGACAGACCTACTGTGTCGATAAGGGAGGAGATTAGTATATGAATCCACTGAACCGGATGAAGTCCGCCGTGGCCGGGGCGGCGATCGTTGCGCTCGCAACGATGTCGGTCGGCTTTCTCGAAATCACGCCGGCTGTTGCCAAGACGAATGCGGCGAAACCCGTATTGACGGCATCGTCGCTGGCAGTGGCGGACAAGTACAGCGCGGATGCGGCCGAGCAGATCATCAGGGAAGGCGGCAACGCCGTGGACGCGGCCGTGGCGATTGCATTCACGCTTGCGGTCACCTACCCCGAAGCCGGCAACCTCGGCGGGGGTGGATTCATGACGCTTTATGTCAACGGCAAGCCCTATTTTCTCGACTATCGCGAGCGTGCCCCGCTTGCCGCAACGAAGGGCATGTATCTCGACAAGGACGGCAACGTCATCAAGGGGATGAGCCTGGTCGGCTATCGCGCGGTGGGTGTGCCGGGAACGGTGGCGGGGATGTGGGAAGCGCAAAGGCGCTTCGGTAGGCTGACTTGGAAGCAAGTGCTGGCGCCAGCGATTCATTACGCACGCGACGGATTTGAAGTCGACGATCAATTGCAGCAACGCCGCGACGATGCCGCGAAGGATTTCGCAGGGAGGACGAACTTCGGAAAATATTTCGGAGGCCTAAATGCCGGTGTGACGTTCAAGCAGCCTGAGCTCGCAGCGACGCTCACGCGCCTGTCCAATAACGGCGCGAAAGAGTTCTATGAGGGCAAGACGGCCGATTTGATCGCCGCATCGATGAAGGAGGGCGGCGGATTGATCACCAAGCGCGATCTGCGCGAATACAAGGCCGTTTGGCGAGAGCCGGTGCAGGCCGACTGGAACGGCTACCACGTGATCACGGCCCCGCCGCCGAGCTCGGGGGGTGTCGGTCTTGTGCAACTGCTGAAGATGAAGGCCGATCTCAATGAAGCCTTTAGGGGTGTCCCGCTGAACTCCGCGAAATACATTCACTTGATCGCCGAAATCGAAAAGCGCGTATTTGCCGACCGTGCGCAGTATCTGGGCGACCCCGATTTCTACACGGTGCCGGTTGCGCAGCTGATCGATGACACTTATCTCGCCAAACGCGCCGCCGAAGTCGATCTCCACAAGCCGTCGGATACACAGAGCGTGCAGGCGGGCCTTGGCACATCAATGCCCGAGAAAGCCGAGACGACGCATTTTTCGGTCATCGACAAGTGGGGCAATGCGGTATCGAACACTTACACGCTCAACGGTTATTTCGGGGCCGGCGTCGTGGCGCAAGGCACAGGCGTTCTGCTGAACGACGAAATGGACGACTTTTCGGCGAAGCCTGGCGTGGCGAACATGTTTGGCGTGGTCGGCAGCGATGCCAACTCGAT
>JAXDQB010000033.1:0-2510 GCA_034668065.1 Paraburkholderia sp. | reverse complement strand
GTCGGTCAGCGGGCTCGCGCGGCGCGCCACGCAATCCAAAGCTTGCGGACCGGCGTGAGCGCAATGCGTTGGTGGAGGACTCGATAGCCGTCGCGCTCGATCTCGTCGAGCAATGCCAGCGCCATGGCCGCCTGGGCTCGCAGTGTGCGCTGCGTCTTGCGCTCCGATCCGGGAATGCAGGCAAGGGCCGCCCGCAGCGCGTCGCGCGCACGGCCGGTTTGATAGCGCATGAGTTCGGAGAACGCGGCGCTGTACTTGCGGTTGATGAGGTCGGCGGCACTGACCCGATGATGCTGCAACTCGTCGAGCGGAATATAGATCCGCCCGTGGCGCGCATCGTTGCCGGCCTCCTGCACTAGATTCGCGAGCATCAGCGCGTTGCCGAGCGGCGGCGCCCAGTCGTGCGCATGCTCTGGCTTACTCGCCGTGACGCGGGCTACGGCACTTGCGAACGCGCCGCCCACCTTGTCGATGTAGTTGCTCAGATTGACAAAATCGAGATATCGCGCTTGATCGAGGTCCATCTCGAAACCGGAAATGAGCGCCCGCAGCGTCTCGGCTTCGGCGCCGAGGTCCATCCCGTGCGCCGCAAGCGCGAGCGTGACCGGGTGAGAGGGTCGCCCCTCGGCCAGCGCGCCGAACTCCTGCTGCCACCATGTGAGCTTGGCGCGGCCGATCGCCGGATCGCTCGTGTATTTCACCGTTTCTTCCAACTCGCGGCGTAGCGCAAACAGCGCCGTCAGCAGTGGCTGCCGGGCAAGCGGCGCCTGGCGCAGTGCATAGTAGACGCTGGAGCCCGGCGGCGCCGCTTTTTGCGCGCAGTAGTCGTCGAAATTGCGTTGAGCAGGTCGTGAATCTTGTGACACGTCTGGCGAACCCGGCAGTGACGGACAGCATGGAGCGCGGATACTACCCTATCCGTGCGCCAAGCGATCAAGTGTGGCGGCACGTTGGCATTGGCGCATATGCCGCCGTATGAACAACATGCAATGCGCGCCTTGCCGAAATGCTACGTATTCGCGTGGCGCACGTTTTCAGCGACCGTTTGCAGGAACCTGAGCACGTGGCCTGCGCCGCCTTTCGTCCAGACGTCGACGTGATTGGCGTCGTTGATCAAAGCGAGCCGGCGCGGGCCGCGCACCGCCGTCTGGAGCGCGGCGAATTGATGTGGCGGTATCAAGCCGTCCGCCATACCACCGTAGATCAACACGGGCGTTTCCTCGATTCGGGAATAATAGGAACGTTTCGCGAAAAAGATCACAAGCCATTCCCAGTCATCGTGCACGGCGCCACGCTCGGTTTGATCGCCGTGGCGCATACTCATTAGCGAACATGTCCAATTCATCACCGGTGTCATCGGTCGGTTTCCTTGGCGCACGCGATGCGGTGCGCACGCTGCGTTCGTCGCAAATCAGGGAAGTGGCCAACGCGGGCTTCGGCAAGGAAGACGTTCTGCCCTTCTGGTTCGGCGAGTCCGATCGCGTTACGCCTCGGTTCATTCGCGACGCGGCGTGCGAAGCGCTGTCCTCCGGCGCCACGTTCTATACGCACAACCTCGGCGTCGCGCCGCTGCGCGAGGCCATTGCCCACCACGTCAGCGGGCTGCACGGTCCGACGTCGGTCGATCACGTGGCCGTGACGAGCGCGGGCGTCAATGCGCTGATGCTCGCGGCGCAACTGATCGTCGGCACTGGCGAGCGCGTGGTCGCCGTCACGCCGCTTTGGCCAAACATCGTCGAGATTCCGAAAATTCTCGGTGCGCAAGTCGATACGGTCGCGCTCGAATATGGGCCGGCGGGGTGGCAATTGAACGTACAGAGGCTGCTCGATGCGCTGACGCCCGCAACGAGGCTGCTCATCATCAACTCCCCGAACAATCCGTCGGGCTGGGTCATGAGCCGAGAAGAACAGAAGACAATTCTCGATCACTGCCGGCGCCACGGGATTTGGGTCATCGCCGACGAAGTCTATGAGCGGCTCTACTACGGCGACGACCTCCCGGATACCTGTGCGCCGTCCTTCCTCGATATCGCATCCCGGGACGAGCGCGTCATCTGCGTGAACTCGTTCTCGAAGGCTTATCTGATGACGGGGTGGCGCCTCGGCTGGCTCGTCGCACCAGCTTCGTTGATGGACGATCTTGCCAAGCTCATTGAATACAACACATCGTGCGCGCCGTCATTCGTGCAGCAGGCCGGTATCGCCGCGATGGCGGACGGTGGGAGCACGACACGGCACTTGGTGCGCGATTTGCGCACGGCTCGGGACCACCTCGTCGAATCGCTTCGGAAAATACCGGGCGTCAGCGTGACATCGCCTCCCGGCGCGATGTACCTCTTCTTTTCGCTTCCCGGCTCGGCGCGAAGTCTGGCGCTATGCAAGGCGCTTGTCCGTGAGGTGGGTCTGGGCCTTGCGCCCGGTAGCGCATTCGGCCCGGAAGGGGAGGGGTACGTTCGGTGGTGCTACGCGTGTGACATTGCGCGCATTGATGCGGGGCTGGCGAGGTTGAG
>JAXDQB010000032.1:0-10419 GCA_034668065.1 Paraburkholderia sp. | reverse complement strand
TAACGCCCGTAGATGCTCACATTATGGGCAATTTCACCCGCTCGCGAAATGGGACCCTCAAAAAAGTGGTATGACCACCCTACTCCCCGATGGACAGGCCACCAGGACACGAACAACAATCATGCGTCAAACCACCGCAGGAGACGCGGGCAAGAGCGGAAACACAATGAATTTTATCTATGACGAAAGGGTCGACGGCGCACTGCCGACGGTCGACCGCCCAGCGCTCCTCGAAGCGCTGCATCGGCTCTCGCCGAGTATGGAAATTCTTCACGAGCCGGAAGATTTGCGCCCATACGAGTGCGACGGCCTCTCCGTCTATCGGAGCGTCCCGCTGTGCGTCGTGCTGCCAAGAACGGTGGACGAGGTCTGCGCGGTGCTCAAGCTCGCCGCCGAGCGCGGCGTCCCGGTGGTGGCCCGTGGCGCCGGCACAGGCCTTTCAGGCGGCGCGTTGCCGCTCGAAAAAGGCATCTTGCTCGTGATGGCGAAGTTCAACCGCATCCTCGAAATCAACGCGTCGGCCGGGATCGCGCGCGTCGAGCCCGGCGTGCGCAACCTTGCCATCTCGCAGGCAGCCGCGCCCTACGGGCTCTACTACGCACCGGACCCTTCGTCGCAGATCGCCTGTTCGATCGGCGGCAACGTCGCCGAGAACGCCGGCGGCGTGCACTGCCTCAAGTACGGGCTTACCGTGCACAACATTCTGAAGGTCGACATTGTCACGATCGACGGCGAGCGCATTACGCTCGGCGCCGAATCGCTCGACAGTCCCGGCTTCGATTTGCTTGCGCTTTTCACGGGTTCCGAAGGCATGCTCGGTGTCGTCGTCGAAGTGACGGTGAAGCTGCTGCCCAAGCCGCAGTGCGCGAAGCTGCTGATGGCAAGCTTCGACGATGTCGAGACGGCCGGAAACGCGGTCGCGCAAATCATCGGTGAAGGCATCATTCCCGGCGGGCTCGAGATGATGGACAACCTGGCGATTCGGGCGGCCGAGGATTTCATCCACGCAGGTTACCCCGTCGACGCCGAGGCCATTTTGCTTTGCGAACTCGACGGCGCGGCCGACGATGTCGACGAAGACATCGAGCGTGTCAGCAGCCTGCTTGCGCAGGCCGGCGCGGTCCAGGTGCAGGTTGCGCGCGATGAGGCAGAGCGCCTGCGACTATGGGCGGGCCGCAAGAACGCGTTTCCGGCAGTGGGGCGGCTCTCGCCCGATTACTACTGCATCGACGGCACCATTCCGCGTCGCGAATTGCCGCGCGTGCTCAAGGGCATTGCGACGCTATCGGCCGAATACGGCCTGCGCGTCGCCAACGTCTTTCATGCGGGCGACGGCAACATGCACCCGCTCATTCTTTTCGACGCAAGCCGTCCGGGCGAGCTCGAGCGCACCGAAGCGTTGGCGGGCAAGATTCTGGAACTCTGTGTGGCGGTGGGCGGCAGCATCACCGGGGAACATGGTGTCGGCCGCGAAAAGATCAATCAGATGTGTGTGCAGTTCACGAGCGACGAGATCGAGTTCTTTCACGCGGTCAAGGCCGCATTCGATCCGGCTTTGCTGCTCAATCCGGGCAAGAACATCCCGACGCTGCATCGCTGCGCCGAATTCGGCGGCATGCACGTACACCACGGCAGGCTGCCGTTTCCCGAGCTGGAGCGCTTTTGATGCAACGTGAATTCGACTCCGCCGACCACAGCGAAGCCCTTCTCGAAACCGTGCGCGAGGCCTTTGTCAGCCGAACGCCGCTCACCATTCGCGGCGGCGATACGAAATCCTTCCTGGGCCGCCCCGTCGACGCAAGCGGCGTGCGTCCAATCGACACGCGGGGCCATTACGGCATCGTCAGCTACGACCCGACCGAACTCGTCGTCACGGCCCGCGCCGGGACGGCGCTCGGCGAGCTGGAAGCCGTGCTCGATGAAGCGGGGCAAATGCTGCCCTGCGAATCGCCGTCCTTCGACGGCCGGGCAACGGTGGGCGGCATGATCGCGACGGCGCTCGCAGGGCCGCGCCGGCCGTGGGCGGGCTCTGTGCGCGATTTCGTGCTTGGCTGCCGCGTGATCACGGGGCACGCCAAACACTTGCGCTTCGGCGGGCAGGTGATGAAGAACGTGGCCGGCTACGACGTCTCACGGCTGCTCGCGGGCAGCTTCGGGTGCCTCGGGCTGATCACGGAGGTGTCGCTCAAAGTCTTGCCCAAGCCGCGCGCAACGCTCGATTTGGCGCTCGAAATGCCGGCCGCCGAAGCCCTGCGCAAGCTGGCCGACTGGCGTGGCGAGGGCGTGCCGCTCGCCGGCGCGTGTCACGCGGATGGCATGCTGCGACTTCGGCTCGAAGGCGGCGAAGGCTCGATCCGAGCGGCGCGCGAGCGCTTGGGCGGCGAGGTGTTGGACGGCGCATTCTGGGCCGCCCTGCGGGCGCTGCGCTTGCCGTTCTTCGCCCGCCCCGAGCCCCTATGGCGGCTTTCCGTGCCGGCCTCGGCCGCGCTCATCGAATTGCCAGGCGCCGTGCTGCTCGACTGGGGAGGCTCGCAGCGCTGGCTGAAGAGCGACGCGCCGGCAAGCGAAGTGCGCAACGCGGTCCGTGCGCTCGGCGGCCATGCCACCTGCTTCACGCCGGGTGTCACAGACGAGCCGTTCGAGCCACTGCCGGCTGGTTCGATGCGCCTGCACCAGCAATTAAAAAAGCAGCTTGATCCACGCGGGATTTTCAATCCTGGCCACCTCTACGCGGCGCTCTGAAGCCGGGGAAAACGAAGCGATGCAAACCACTCTCAGCGAAGAAGCGCGGTCGATCGCCCGAGCCGACGAGGCCGAGGCGATCCTGCGCGCCTGCGTCCATTGCGGCTTCTGCAATGCGACTTGTCCGACCTATCAGGTGCTCGGCAGCGAGCTTGACGGCCCGCGCGGGCGCATCTATCTGATCAAGCAGCTGCTGGAAGGCAAGCCCGTCAGCTCAAAGACGCAGACGCACCTGGACAGGTGCCTCAGCTGCCGCAACTGCGAAACGACCTGCCCCTCGGGCGTGCGCTATCACACGCTGCTCGACATCGGCCGCGCTGAGGTTGAACGGCGTACCGAACGCCCCTTGAAAGAACGGATGCTGCGTGCGGGCTTGCGCCGTGTGGTGCCAGACCCGTCCCTCTTCGGCACGCTGCTGAAGGTCGGCCAGGTGCTGCGCCCTGTGCTGCCCCGCAGTCTGCGCGACAAGATTCCGGCCTCGCAGGCGCATGCGTCGTCGCGACCGCCCGTGCAACATGCGCGGCGCGTGCTCATGCTCGAAGGCTGCGTGCAGCCCTCGCTGTCGCCGAACACGAACGCGGCCGCGGCGCGCGTGCTCGACCGGCTCGGCATCAGCGTGACGCCGGCGGCGCAGGCCGGCTGCTGCGGTGCGACCGAATATCACCTCAACGCACAGGATGACGGGCTCGCGCGGGCGCGCCGCAATATCGACGCCTGGTGGCCGGCCATCGAAGCCGGCGCTGAAGCGATCGTGCTCACGGCTAGCGGCTGCGGCGCCTTCGTCAAGGAGTACGGCGATCTGCTGCGAGACGATCCCGCCTATGCCGAAAAAGCACGGCGCGTAAGCGAGCTCGCTCGCGATCTCGTCGAAGTGCTCGCCGCCGAGCCGCTCGACGCCCTGCGCCTGTTCGACGCAAGCGACAAAAAGCGCACGCGCGATGCGGGACGGATTGCGGTTCACTGCCCCTGTACGCTGCAGCATGCCCAAAAGCTTGGCGGTGCGATCGAGACCTTGCTGCGGCGTCTCGGCTTCGATTTGACGGAAGCAGCCGACGGACACCTCTGCTGCGGATCCGCCGGGACCTATTCGATCACTCAGCCTCAGCTCTCTCGCGTGTTGCGCGACAATAAGCTTGACGCGCTCGAAGCTGGCAGTCCCGACACGATTGTGACCGCCAACATTGGTTGCCAGATGCACCTAAATGGTGCCGACCGCACGCCCGTGCAGCACTGGATCGAACTCGTCGACGCATCGCTCGTGTCCTGAACTGCAAATTGAAAAGAAACTGAGAAACCACATGCATACGAAATCCGTACTCGGCCTGGCCGAAGTCAGCGACATGCTTGCCGCTGCGCGCGCAGAAGCCGAAAAACATGGCTGGGCCGTGTCGATCGCGGTCGTCGACGATGGCGGCCATCCGCTTGGTCTCCTGCGACTCGACAACGCATCGCCGGGCAGCGTCTACATCGCCATGGAAAAGGCACGCACGTCGGCGCTGGGTCGCCGCGAATCGAAAGCTTACGAGGATATGATCAATGGCGGACGCGTCGCATTTCTCAGCGCGCCGTTCACCGCCACGCTCGAAGGCGGCGTGCCGATCGTGTTGAACGGCCAGTGCGTCGGCGCTGTCGGCGTTTCGGGCGTAAAGTCCGACCAGGACGCGCAAATCGCCAAAGCGGGCATCGCGCACCTGGCCCCGACAGCGACCTGAGCCTCTATTTAAAGTAAGCACACCCCAAATTCATTATGGACAATATGACCGACCATTACGGCCTGCGCGTTGCAAACTCGCTCGCCAATTTCATCGATTCCGAAGCGTTGCCGGGCACCGGTGTCGAGCGTGAAGCGTTCTGGCAGGCCTTCTCGGCAATCGTGCACGATCTCGCCCCGAAGAACCGGGCCCTTCTCGCCGAACGCGATCGTCTACAGACGGCGCTCGACGAATGGCATCGCGCTCACCCCGGCCCCGTGCGCGACATGCACGCCTACCGCGCATTCCTCGAGCAGATCGGCTATCTCGTGCCGGCGCCTGGACTCGTACAGGTAACGACATCAGGCGTCGATAGCGAAATCGCCGAGCAGGCAGGCCCGCAGCTCGTGGTGCCGCTCTCGAACGCGCGCTATGCGCTCAACGCCGCCAACGCGCGCTGGGGCAGCCTCTATGACGCGCTTTACGGCACCGATGCACTGCCCGAAGACGGGGGCGCCACGCGCGGCGGCGGCTACAACCCGGTGCGCGGCGCACGCGTGATCGAATTCGCGCGAGCGTTCCTGGATCGCGCCGTGCCGCTCGCGAGCGGCTCGCACCGCGACTCGACCGGCTATTCGGTGCGCGACGGCCAGCTTTCCGTCAACACGGCCAACGGCGCGACGGGGCTCGCAACGCCTGCGCAGTTCCTCGGTTATGTGGGCACGCCCGAGGCGCCGACGGCAATCCTGCTCAAGCACAACGGTCTGCATATCGAAATCCAGATCGACGCGACGACGCCGATCGGCAGCAGCGATTCGGCGCATGTGAAAGACGTGCTGCTCGAAGCCGCCGTGTCGACGATCATCGACTGCGAAGATTCGGTCGCCGCCGTCGATGCCGAAGACAAGGTCTCGCTCTATCGCAATTGGCTCGGACTCATGCAAGGCACTCTGACCGAGGAGGTCGCCAAAGGCAACTCCACGTTCACGCGCCGGCTCAACGCCGATCGCACGTATCGCACGCCCGCCGGCGCCGATCTCACGCTGCATGGCCGCTCGCTGCTGTTCGTGCGCAACGTGGGCCATCTCATGACGAATGGCGCAGTGCTCGACCGCGACGGCAACGAGATTCCGGAAGGCATTCTCGATGCGGTGGTGACCACGCTGTGCGCGCTGCACGACCGTAAAGCCCGACTCAACTCGCGCACGGGCTCGATCTACATCGTGAAGCCGAAGATGCACGGTCCCGCCGAAGTTGCGTTCGCCAATGCGCTCTTCGACCGCGTCGAGGATCTCTACGCTTTGCCGCGCAATACGCTCAAGATGGGCATCATGGACGAAGAGCGGCGCACGAGCGTCAACCTCGCGGCCTGCATCGCCGCGGCCAGCGGCCGAGTGGCGTTCATCAACACGGGCTTTCTCGACCGCACCGGCGACGAAATGCACTCGGTGATGGAAGCCGGCCCGATGCTGCGCAAGGGCGACATGAAGTCCACCGCCTGGATCGCGGCCTACGAGCGCAACAATGTGCTCGCAGGCCTCGCCAGCGGCCTGCGCGGACGTGCGCAGATCGGCAAGGGAATGTGGGCGATGCCCGACTTGATGCACGCCATGCTCGAGCAAAAATCCGGTCAGCTGCGCGCGGGTGCTAACACGGCGTGGGTACCTTCCCCGACGGCCGCGACGCTGCACGCGCTGCACTATCACGACGTCGACGTCCAAGCGGTGCAGCAAGAACTCGAGAAAGTGGACTATGCGGGCGAGCGCGACGCGCTCATCGACGGCTTGCTGAGCGTGCCGGTAGACGAACAGGCCAAGTGGTCCGAGGACGACATTCGCCGCGAAGTCGAGAACAACGCACAAGGCATTCTCGGCTACGTCGTGCGCTGGATCGATCAGGGCGTCGGCTGCTCGAAGGTGCCCGACATCAACAACGTCGGCCTGATGGAAGACCGTGCGACGCTGCGCATTTCGAGCCAGCACATTGCCAACTGGCTGCGTCATGGCGTCGTCAACGAGGCATTCGTCAAGGAGACGTTCGAGCGGATGGCCGTGGTGGTCGACAAGCAAAACGCCGGTGACTCGAGCTATCGCCCGATGGCAGCCGACTTTGCCGGTTCGATCGCGTTCCAGGCCGCGTGCGCGCTGGCGCTGCAAGGCCGCGAGCAGCCGAGCGGCTATACGGAGCCGCTGCTGCACCGCTCGCGTCTCGAATTCAAGCAACGCCAAAGCAAACATTGAGACCACTTCATGCGGTAGTGACGTTATATTTGCAACTTAGTCGAATTAACGTTGCATTGAAGCTTGAATGAAACCGCATTGAAAGCCGATGCGCTTCCTGAGGGATTGGAGTACCGAAGGATGCGCATCGGCGGTACGATCGCTTAGCCGCAAGCGAGGTTTAAGCACAGAGAATCGAATAATCCGCTCATATTGCGGAGGGGACCGTTCTGACGACGTGGCGAATCCACCTTACTAAATCAGAACAATTTGCTTTCATAAATTCAAATTCGCCAGCATCGGCTTTTTAGGAGACAAAATGAATCCAACTTTGGCGTTACCACCGGGAACGGTGTTTGCCCAGCCGTTGACCCCGGTTGGGAATTCGCTGCTGCTTTCCTTTCTCGTCGCAGTCATACCGATCGCCGTCGCGCTCGTTATGCTCGGCATCTTGCGCCGGCCAGCCTGGCAAGCCTCGCTCGCCGGGCTCGTAGCCGGCCTCGTCATCGCCATTGGCGTATGGGGCATGCCGGCGGGGCTCGCGTTTGACTCGGTCGGAGCCGGCATGGCGCTCGCATTGGTCCCCGTCATGTGGATCGTAGTGAATGCGCTTCTGCTTTATAACATCGCGGTCAAAACCGGGCGCTTCGATCAATTCCGTCAATGGATGCTCGATCACCTGCCCGACGACAGGCGGCTCGTGCTGCTCGTCGTCGCGTTCTCGTTCGGCTGTCTGCTCGAAGGCATTTCTGGCTTCGGGACACCGGTCGCCATCACCAGCGCGCTGTTGATCGGGCTCGGTTTTCCGGCGCTTGAAGCGCTCACGTTCACGCTGATTTTCAACACCGCCCCCGTGGCTTTCGGCGCGCTCGGGGTGCCCATCACGGTGCTAGGCGCGGTAACGTCACTGCCCGCCGGCACGCTCGCTGCGATGGTGGGACGTCAGTTGCCGTTTTTCGCGCTGCTGCTGCCGTTCTATGTTGTGGGGATGTACGGCGGCTTGCGCTCCGTCGGCAAGCTCTTTCCCGCACTGCTCGTCTCGGGCGGCAGCTTCGCGCTCGCGCAGTTCGTCACCTCCAACTATCTCGGCTATCAGCTCACCGACGTGCTCTCGTCGCTTACGTCGCTGATCCTGACCGTGGCTTTCCTGAAAGTCTGGAAGCCGGAGCCTGATCCCCGGTATTCGATGGCGCGCAACGGCAATCCGACCGGCGCGACGGCAGTGAACCGCAACCATGGCTCGAGCCGCGTCGGCTACGGCGGGTGGCTGCCTTGGATCATCGTGGCGGTCATCGTGATTTTCTGGGTCCACGCGAACATCGCCATGATCGGCGATGTCAAAATCAAATGGCCGGGCTTGCATAACGCGGTCTACATGACGCTTTATCACAAGCCTTATGCGGCCGTGTGGGACTTCCAACCGCTTGGCACGGGAACGGCGATTCTGCTTGCCGCCATCGTCACGGCGGTCTGGACGCGCCTGTCCGTTGCCGACTTCTTTCACTGTGTCGTCGGCACTTGGAAGCAAACGCGCATCGCGATCGCCACGGTGATGATGATCGTAGGCCTTGCTTACCTCCTCAACTATTCGGGCATGAGCTATACGCTCGGCACCGGCGTCGCATCAACAGGCGCGCTCTTCCCGCTCGTCTCGGCAACGCTTGGCTGGATCGCGGTGTTCCTGTCGGGCAGCGATACGTCGGGCAATGCGCTCTTCGGCAACCTGCAGGTGGTGGCGGCACAGCAGTTGCACCTCAACCCGGTGCTGATGGCCGCGGCCAACTCCTCGGGTGGCGTGATGGGCAAGATGATCTCCCCGCAAAATATCGCCACGGGCGTGTCGACAACCAACCTCAAGGGCCAGGAAGGCGTGGTGTTCGCCCGGACGTTCTGGCACAGCGTGTTCCTGACGCTGCTGCTTGGCGTACTCGTCTTCCTGCAACAGCACGTCCTGACGTGGATGATTCCGGCATTGCCGAAATGACGGTTTGGCGATTGCCTTTCTGAGAACCGACAGGCGACCTGCGAAGGTCGCCTGTTTTTTTGTATAGCTCTCCTTGCGATTGCTTCGCTCTGCCACGCTTCGATCCGGATCCGATTCGCTCGACTAGCTGACCGCGATGCCGCATCGAGCGCGTGCGCCTTGGCACGATGGGGCTCAACTGCACTTTGTGTGGAGCAAGCAGTCAACGAGATGCGTTCGCGAGCGGCGAATGCTATGTCGCCGTCTGTGGTGGAACCGTTATCGGCACTGAGCAAACGGATGTCGTGGGCTTGCCTCACTTCGACGTGGAATTGCAATGGCGGAAGCGGGGAATCGGAAAGTGCTGCTTGCGTTCGCCAACCACTGGGTGCGACGCACGGCTACGCCCAGCTGGCGCCCGGCACAGCCACTCCCGCCGCGCACCTGCGCACCTGCGCACCTGCGTGCCTTCTACCGCTATCACGGTTTTCGGGGTCGTCGATTCCGTTCATTTGAGCCATCCATAGGCGCTGCCTGCGGACGAGCACTTCGCTAAATTAAGCAAAAATTCGCCCCATAATTGAGTGGCACAGCAACTATCCGGTATAGATACAGTACGAATTTTTGCTTAAATTCGCAATGTGTCTAGTCATCCAGGGAAGCCTTATAAACGGTTCCCATATAGAGACAAGCTCTTTCCTTTAGATCGTTCGCGGCATGAGAAGCATATACGGCACAAGCAATCGCGTAGGCCCTGAAGCGGCACACCAAGCTTGCGAGTCGGGTTCAATTGAGCGAAAACAACAGGCGGCACCTGTGCCGACTACTCAACCGCGGCAGCAGCCCAATTTTCAGCTTTCCGCCCTGCATGAGATAAGCCGAAGTTCGAGACCTCAGGCGGATCTACAGGCCACCCGCCAGCGGACTCTACCGATGCAGGATAGCTACCGTCGTTTGGCGATTTTCACCGCCGAAATGACGGCAAGGCTCAGGACCCCAAATTCAAGTTTACGAACGGAAGAGCAGAAAGTTATAAATGACTCTACTTTGCCCGCTTCCATGGCAAGTGATATTGGACGCGCCTTGCGAAAGGCCAATATACCCATCAATCGCGCAACCATAAAGGATGTGGAGAGATTTAATGACGGGAGCCTGACCGAACCCATGGAATCTCTTGCACCAGGAAACGTTAGCTTGGTATTCAGGGCGAAGTATCGAGACTTCACAGGCGTGTTTAGAATACCAGGCAAGGGCATGATGTCGAAGGGTGTAAGGCTAATCGAAAAAAGCAGCTCGCCCTGTCGAGATAAGGCAACCTATTTGCTCGACCAAAAGCTTGGATTTGGGGTTATCCCGTACACGGCTTTTGCAGTACATAATAACAAATCCGGCAATATTGAGGCGGGAATCATTATGGAATTCGCTCACGGAATACCGCCAGCCGCTTCTCTGACCAATACAGAAGTGACGGCAAGCGAGATTGGAAAGGACTTATTAAAAAACAAAGCAGAATTGCTACGCGATAAAAATCTAATGAGAACTCAATGCAAACTACTTGGCGTAGATAGCATCGAATTTACGCAAGGTGATCGCGTGCATGTCTCACACAATCAATCCCCCGTTAATTTAAACAATCCGATAGCAAAACGTAAACTTATCAAATTACAGATTTTGGACTTTATTTCCCAACAAGTCGACAGGCACAGTAAAAATTATATCGTTGACGAGGACCCCGGGAGCGGAGTTACCACCAGCATCAAAGGAATTGACAACGATTTATCTTTCGACAAGAATTTTAAAATAA
>JAXDQB010000031.1:0-4043 GCA_034668065.1 Paraburkholderia sp. | reverse complement strand
GTGCGCACGGTGCTCGATATCGACTATCGTCCCGTGCTTTGGGGGCTTACGGCCAAGGCCGACGGCGAGACGCGCTTCATCGCCAGCGAAAGCGTGACGGCGCACCTTCAGCACATCCTCCCGCTTTTCGATCTCGTCATCGGCACCGAGGGGGAGTTCCGCATCGCAGGCGGCAAGGAGGAGCTCCTCGATGCGCTCACAATCGTGCGCGCCGTGACGAGCGCGACGCTCGTCGTCAAGCGCGGGCCGCTCGGCTGCACGATCGTCGAGGGCAAAGTGCCTGCTTCGATCGACGACGCACCAACCTATCGTGGCGTTGAGGTCGAAGTGCTCAACGTGCTCGGCGCCGGCGACGCGTTTGCCTCGGGCTTCCTCTCCGAGTGGCTGCGCGACGCGCCGCTCGAGCGCTGCGCGCAGACGGGCAATATCTGCGGTGCGCTCGTCGTATCGCGTCACGGGTGCGCGCCGGCCATGCCGACACCCGCCGAGCTCGATTACTTCCGCGCGACGGCGCTTCGCGATCCCGCCCGGGTACGCCGGCCGGAGCTGGACGCCATGCTTGCGCGCCTGCATCGCGTGAGCGTGAAGCGCCCTGCGCGCGACGAAGTGCTCGGGTTCGCGTTCGATCATCGAAACCAGTTCTTCGAACTCGCGCAGCAGGAAGGCGCGAACGAGGGGCGCATTTCTCAGCTGAAACAGCTTTTCGTCGAAGCCGTTGGGCAGACCGAGCGCGCACTGGGCCTTGATGGGCGCATCGGCGTGCTGATCGATGACCGCTACGGCCAGGATGCCCTGAACGCGGCGACAGGCCGCGGATGGTGGATCGGCCGCCCCATCGAGCTGCCGGGCTCGATGCCGCTTGTCTTCGAACACGGCCGCTCGATCGGCACGACGCTCGCGAGCTGGCCTCGCGAGCACATCGTCAAATGCCTCGTCCACTATCATCCGGACCAAGCGGTGGAGGATCGGATCGAGCAGGAAGCGCAATTGCGCGCACTTTACGACGCTGTGCAGGCAAGCGGCCACGAGCTGCTGCTCGAAGTCATCCCGCCCGCGCGTGCGTCATTGCCAGAAGAGCCGGACACCGTCTATCGCTCGCTCAAACGGCTCTATAACCTCGACATTCAGCCCGAATGGTGGAAGCTCGCTCCGATGGAGCCGCAGCAATGGCAGGCAGTCGATTCGCTCATCGCCGAGCGTGATCCATACTGCCGAGGCGTGGTGCTGCTTGGCCTGTCGGCCAGCGTCGAGGAACTGACAGATAGCTTTCGCGCGGCGGCGACGGCGCGCACCTGTAAAGGCTTTACGATCGGCCGCACAATCTTCCACAAGCCGAGCCGCGCTTGGCTTGCCGGTGAGATCGACAACTCGCAGCTCGTTGCCAGCGTGCGCGGCACGTTCGAAGCACTGATCGGCGCATGGCGTGCGGCGCGCGAGAGCGCGGGCACGGGCACGAACAGGGGCACGAACACGGGCGCGATCGCGACTTTGCAGCCAGCCGGCGCCCCGGGGGAAATACTGGAGATGCGGGACGAGTCCCGCGCTCGCAGTCGTTCGCCGGCCCCCGAAGGGACGATTGCCTCCCTTGGGGCGGCCCCGCAGGAGGCAGTACGATGACGAGCCCCCGTGTTCACGTTCGATCCGTGGCCGCCGAGAGCACCTCGCCTTCTCTTGGTGCAGCGCACCCTTCTTCGGACCGGTGCGCGCAGCAAGCCGATGGAGCCACTTTGCGTCTTACGACGGCCCAAGCGCTCGTGCGTTTTCTCGCGGCGCAACGCACGGTGATCGAAGACGAGAGCGGTAATCCGCAGACGGCGTCGCTTTTTGGCGGCGTCTTCGCGATCTTCGGTCACGGCAACGTGGCCGGCTTAGGCGAGGCGCTCCATCGACACAGGGACGAACTGCCGACCTACCGCGCACATAACGAACAGGCGATGGCGCACAGCGCGATCGCCTACGCGAAAGCCCATTTCAGGCGGCGCATGATGGTTGTGACCACCTCGATCGGCCCTGGCGCGACGAACCTAGTGACAGCCGCCGCGCTCGCGCATGTGAACCGCTTGCCGGTTCTGCTGCTGCCCGGCGACATTTTCGTTTCGCGGGCGCCGGACCCGGTGCTGCAGCAGCTCGAGGACTTTCACGACGGAGGCGTGTCGGCAAACGATACGCTCAGGCCCGTCTCGCGCTACTTCGATCGCATCGTCCACCCTGCGCAACTGCTCACCGCGCTGCCGCGCGCGTTGCGCGTGCTGACCGACGCAGCGCTTTGCGGCCCC
The DNA here is from genome assembly GCA_034668065.1 of Paraburkholderia sp. Taxonomy (GTDB): domain Bacteria; phylum Pseudomonadota; class Gammaproteobacteria; order Burkholderiales; family Burkholderiaceae; genus Trinickia. Next base: position 1,767 of record JAXDQB010000031.1, on the reverse strand, counting down.
GTCACGCTCGCGCTGCCTCAGGACGTGCAAGCGATGGCCTTCGACTTCCCCGCCGGGTTCTTCGAGCCGCGTGTCGTGACGTTTGCCGCGCCTGCGCCAAGCCCGGACGAGCTCGATGCCGCCGTCGCCCGCCTGCGGCGGGCTTCGCGCCCGATGATCGTAGCCGGCGGCGGCGTGCTCTACAGCCGCGGCGCCGCGCGGGCCCTACGCGAGTTCGCAGAGCGCCACGGCGTGCCCGTGGCCGAAACACAGGCCGGCAAAGGCGCACTCGCGTGGGATCACCCACTCAATGTCGGCGCCGTCGGCGTCACGGGCGCGAGCGCCGCGAATGCCCTCGCACACGTTGCCGATTGCGTGCTCGCCGTCGGCACTCGCCTGCAGGATTTTACGACCGGATCGAACACGCTTTTCACGCAAGCCGACGTGATTTGCGTCAACGCCAACCTGTTCGACGGGATCAAGCACCGCGCGCTTCCCCTCGTCGCCGACGCTTGCGCCGCGCTCGACTCGCTCAGCGCGCACCTCGCCGACTGGTATGCGAACGACGCGTGGGCCGAGCGGGCCCGTATGCTCGCCATTGATTGGCGCGAAACGGTGCGGCGCCGCACGCACGCCGAGCAGGGGCCGGGTATGCCCTATGACGCCGACGTCATCGGGGCCGTTCAACGCTCAGTCACGCGATCGCCCGAGGACGACATCGTCGTCTGCGCAGCGGGCACGCTTCCCGCCGAGCTTCACAAACTTTGGCGCGCCGGTCGCCCTGGGGCCTACCACGTGGAGTACGGCTACTCCTGCATGGGCTATGAGATCGCGGGCGGTCTTGGCGCAAAACTTGCGCGCCCTGAGAGAGAGGTCATCGTGCTCGTCGGCGACGGCAGCTATCTGATGATGAACAGCGAGATCGCCACCTCGGTGATGCTCGGGGCGAAGCTCATCATCGTCGTGCTCGACAACCGTGGCTATGGCTGCATCAACCGGCTCCAGCAGGCCTGCGGCGGCGCGCCGTTCAACAATCTGCTCGACGACTGCCTGCAGGGGCCGCTCGGCGCGCCGAGCATCGATTTCGCCGCGCATGCGCGCTCGCTCGGCGCAAACGCCGAGCACGTCGCGAATGTGGCCGAGCTGGAAGCGGCGCTCACACGTGCGCGCGCGGCGGACCGCACGACGGTGCTGGTCATCGATACGGACCCTGCTCGCACGACCGAGGACGGCGGCTGGTGGTGGGAGGTCGCCGTGCCCGCGGTATCGACGCGCGAGCCGGTGCGAGCCGCGCGCGCCGCATACGAAGCCAAGCTTGCCGAGCGCGAACGCGGATGACGTGTGCATCGACGTTGCGCCTTCACGCCTTCACGCCTTCACACAGGAACATCAAGCCATCGAGGATTGAAGCATGACCGCTTTCGAAATCCGCATCGGCATCAATCCGCTCTCGTGGATGAACGACGATTTGCCGTCACTTGGGGGCGAAACACCGATAGAGGTCGTCTTGAGCGAGGGACGCCGGATCGGCTATGCCGGTTTCGAGCTCGGCAACAAGTTCCCGCGTGAGCCGCAAGCGCTGAAGGCGCTGCTGGCGCATCACGATCTCGCTTTAGTCTCGGGCTGGTACTCGGGCCGGCTCGCCGAGCGCAGCGTCGAGGAGGAGATCGAGGCCGTCGGCCCGCATCTCGAGCTGCTTGCCCAGAACGGCGCGAGCGTGATGGTCTACGGTGAGGTATCGGGCACTGTCCAGGGTTCGCGCGTGCCGCTCTTTCAACGGCCGCGGTT
>JAXDQB010000030.1:0-5372 GCA_034668065.1 Paraburkholderia sp. | reverse complement strand
CCAACCGAATATATGTTGATAGGATTTTTCCCCTTTGATGGTGCTGACGTACCCATTAGCATTGGAGATCCCATCATTATCGACAAGGAGTCGTCCTACCAAACAAGCTTACCTCCTGCCGATCCCGAATGGTATGTCACTCTTTCGGCGGAGGATAAGAAAAAGCTAGAGCCTTGCTATGCCAATTGGAAAAAAACAACAACTAATCTCGCTGTACCGATTATCAACGTGTACAAGGACAATCCAGATTATTCCAACAACATCATTTGGCGCACATCAAACAACCGAATTCTTTTTCATGCCGACGAAGAAATAAGACCGCCTTTCCTCGGAAAACATTCTGATCATGCTCCGCCAGTTAACTTTATATTTTTTGGCGGTTTGACACCCCCTAAACCATACGGCAAACTTCAAATGGAAGCAGGAATCCATATCGAGGCGGCGGAAAGTTTTTCATATTTATTTGTTGATACTTTTAACTATTTAGCTCCGAGTCAGGCAAAATATTTGCCGCCCCCTCTCGATCCATCGCCGTATTACCTTTATCTGGTGGATGCTCCTGGGGGCCTTGAGGTCAGCTTGTCCACGGGCAATGCCAATGACGATGAGGTTTCATTTCCCGGAGGAGTGTTATCGAAATGGATTGTGGGTGCCTTCATGAAGGTGGGAAAGACAGACGCCCGCAAATTTGACACCTTTGCGCGCAATCCGGACTATGAAGGCGATGCCGATATCGGCGCTGCGCCGGACGGGTACGTCGATGTCGTAATCTCCACTCGCAACCCAGCGTGGATGATAAGCTTTGCTACAAAAATCGATCACCAAGACGTATCGTCTGCATGGATTCGACTTTCCGTTGCAGCTGGTCCTTATACTCTTTCGGCCATTGACGAGAAACGCAATCCATTGAGTGGGTCTTGGTTTTTCAATGACAAGGTCATTGCCACAAACGAAGTTTGCGCTATCCTCGACCTCAAGCAAGAGCAAGGCATCAACAAGGTGCTGGTAGTGTCGTTTGATACAGTATCTTTATGACTAACAATGCCTGATATTTTTTGATAAAAATGACTTGCTCAGAAGGAGCATTTTCAAGCGCGCTCCATGATGCTCGCCATGGCCCCTCAACCCTCAACCCTCAACCCCGATCCATTGAACTCGGTGTTGCACTTCGCTCTTGAAATCACCGGGAATAAAAAAACCCGCTTCGTGCACGACGCGCGAAGCGGGTTTTTATTGGCAAACGGGCGCGCCGATCGAATGGGGAGACCAGCCCCCCAAAAAGCGACCTTTACGCGGCGCTTCGTCGAGCACCGCGCCCAAGCGCTTACTGCTTGATGCCTTCGGCCTGGATCTGCAGCTTCGTTTCCATATTAAAGCCGTACTTCTTCCCGAAATCTATCCCGAAGTCGGCGCGGTCGAATTTCGCGCTTGCTTCTACGCCGCACACTTCTTTCTTGAGCATCGGATGCATTATGCACTTGAACGATTCGATCTTAAGATCGACCGGCTTCGTCACGCCGTGCATCGTCAGCGTGCCGATAACTTCGACGGGCTTGTCGCCATCGAACTTGATCTGCGTGCCCTTGTAGGTTGCCGCCGGGAACTTCGCCACGTTGAAGAACGCATCCGTCTTCAAATGGTCGTCGAGCTTGGCGTTGCCCGTATCGACCGACGCCGGATCAATCGTCACCTCGACCGTGCCGGTCTTCGCTGCAGTGTCGAGCGTCACGGTGCCCGTCGTCTTTGTAAACTTGCCGCGCCACACCGACAAGCCGCCGAAGTGATCGGCCGAAAAGCTCGGGTACGTATGATTCGGGTCGAGCTGGTAGGTATCAGCCGCGAAAGCGCCGCCGGACAGCGACGCCGCCAATACGGCGGCTGCGATACAGACTTTCTGCTTCAATTGAATCTCCTAAACAAGCGCCGCCACTTAAGGCGGCAAAATTGCACAATAAAATCTTTGCGAAATCTGCCGAATTGCGGCCTCTCAGCCCTTCTTCGCAGCGACGATATGGAACTTGATAATGACTTCGTCGGCCACCAGGGAAGTATCCTTCCATTCGCCAGTGCCCACGCCGAAAACAGAACGCTTGATCGGCAACGAACCATCGAAAATCTGGTCGGCCCCTTGCTGCGTCACCGTCACCGGCACGGTGACGGTCTGAGACTTGCCCTTGATTGTGAGCGAGCCCGTCACCTTGTACTTGTTGCCACCCGCCGGCGCGATTTCGTGCGCCACGAACGTCGCGCTCGGATAAGTCTTTGCGTCAAACCAGTCCTTGCCGGCCACCTGATCGTTGTAGTCCTTATCGCCGAGATCGTAACTACCCACATCGACAGTGAATTCCGCGCTGCCCGCAGCCGGCTTCGCCGGGTCGAAGCTCACTTGCGCCGTGAACTTCTTGAATTTGCCTTCCACAGGCACGTTCATTTGTTTCGAGGTCGCGACGATGGTGCTTTTCTCCACGTCGACCTGTGCCAGCGCGGCACCCGATGCGGCGAGCGTCCCCGCGGCAAAAGCGGCCAGCATGTAGCGGTAAAACGAGGATTTCATGATCGTTGTCCGTAGCAGGAAGTCACTTGAGAAACGGAATCATCCGCGAGAGTAAACCATCCCGATCGATCCATTGATGCTTGAAAGCCGCCGCAATGTGCATCAGCACGAGCGCAGCCAGGCAGTAATCAAGCGTAATATGCGCCGTTTTGAATACGGCCTTGAGCATCGGATCGGGCGCGATGATCCGCGGCAGCGGCACCAGGCCGAGGTAAACCACGGGCACGTTCGCCGCCGAGCTGTACAGGTAGCCTGTAACCGGCACTGCGATCATGAGCACATAAAGCAGCCCATGAACCGCATGCGCTGCCGCGCGCTCCCACCCGCTCATGTGGCGCGGCAAGGGGGGCGCCTCATGCGTGAGACGCCAGACGATGCGCACCACTGCCAGCGCAAAAGCGGTGACCCCGATCCACTTGTGCCACGAGAAGTAGCGGAGCTTGTCGGGCGTGAATCCAGGGATCCGTGTCATGATCCAGCCGATCGCGAATCCGGCAACGATCAAAAGCGCGATCAGCCAATGAACGGCGATCGCCGTGCGCGTGTACGCGCCGGACTGCATAAACGAAGGCGGGCGTTCGGTCGACATGGAATAACGTCAGGTAGTCAGCATTTCTCAATTGTGCAGCGAAGACTCCGCGCGAAGTACGGTGGGCAGCCCCACCCCGTACGGCAGCCATGCTACCGCAAGCGGGAAATCCGTGCGGCACCGTTTTTGCGGCACCGCGGCATCCGGGGACGGCGGCGGCGCCACCGCAAACAGGCGGGACGCCGGCGGATCGGCGCGGGGTCAGCGGGGGGGTAGCAAGCGGTGCCTCTCCTGCGCAATTGCAGAAGCCACCGCTCACCAGGCCATTTGATAAGATTGGCGCGGTTTCGGCGGCGCTAGCCCTCCATCGCGAACGGCTCGCCAACCGGCCCCCTATCAGGACGACGCACTGCAGCTCTTTACGAACTATGGACCGCTTGAACCTGATTGCATGTCGTGAATGCGACGCATTGTTGCGCAAACCGCCCCACGCGGAGCAGGCGAGCGCGCGCTGCCCACGTTGCGGCGCGACGCTGTCCCGCTCGAGCGCGGCGCACGTCGAGCACATCGCGGCGCTGACGCTCGCCGCGTTGATTACGTTCACAATCGCGCAAGTTTTTCCCATCGTCGAACTCGATCTGAATGGTGTTACGTCGCAGACAACGCTGATAGGGGCGCTCCTTGCCCTCTGGAACGAACAGATGGAGGTGGTGGCCGCGCTCGTGTTCTGCTCGACGATCCTCTTTCCGCTTGTCGAACTCGTCGCCCTGCTCTACCTCCTCATGCCAATTCGCGCCGGCATCGTGCCGCCGGGCTTCGACACGGTGCTGCGTGCCATCCAGTTCGTGCGTCCCTGGAGCATGATCGAAGTGCTGATGCTCGGCATTCTCGTGACAATCGTGAAGATGTCGAGCCTTGCGCGCGCCATCCCCGAGGCGGCGCTCTTCGCGTTCGGCGGACTCACGCTGATGCTGGCAGTCGTCGTCATGTTCGATCCCTGCGCGCTCTGGGATATTGCCGATGCATTGCCGGCGCGGCGCGCGAAGGCGGCCCTTTCGCCACATTCGGCACAGGCCACGCAAGCGGCTCCCACAGGCAGCGATCACCGATGAAATACGTCACCGCGGCGCGCGCCGGCTTTATTCGATGCCACGCCTGCGGCAATGTCGACGTGCGCGAAGAAACGCCGCGCGCGCTTCACGGACAAAGCGGACAACGCTGCTCGCGCTGCGGCGCGACGCAGCACCAGCGCACCCCGGACAGCATCGTGCGCACCTGGGCACTGCTGATCGCCGCGGCGCTGCTTTACATTCCGGCTAACCTGCTGCCGATTCTGCACACTACGTCGCTCTTCGGGGACGAGGACGACACGGTCATGAGCGGCGTCGTCTACTTCTGGACGTCGGGCGATTGGCCGCTTGCCGTCATCGTCTTCGTTGCGAGCATTCTCGTGCCGATGCTCAAGCTCTCGGTGCTCTCTCTGCTCGCGTTTACTGCGCAGCGCCGCTCGAAGTGGCGCCCGCTCGAGCGCACAAAACTTTTCCGGATCGTCGAGCGTATCGGCCGCTGGTCGATGCTCGACGTGTTCGTCATTACGCTGACCGTCGGGCTCGTGCGCTTCAAGTCGCTCGCCGTCATCACCGCCGGGTGGGGTGCGCTTGCCTTCGCAGCCGTCGTGGTGCTGACGATGATCGCATCCATGCAGTTCGACCCGAGGCTCATTTGGGACGGCATCGACGACGAGGCCCCCCACAAAAGCGAAAAAGACATCAAAGACTCAGGACCCCATAATGAATAGCCCGCATGGACAGCCTCCTAATCCCGATGGTGGCGCAACCGGTGGCTCGCCGGGCGGCCCTGCTCTTCCGCCCGATCTGCCCGAGCCTGCGAGTGCGCGCCGGGGTGCCTGGCTGCCTTCGCTCGTCTGGCTCGTGCCGCTCATCGCCGCGCTGATCGGCATCGCACTCGTCGTGAAAACCGTCGCCAGCCGGGGCCCGACCATCACAATCACGTTTTCGAGCGCCGAAGGGCTCGAAACCGGCAAGACGAAGGTGAAATACAAGGATGTCGACATTGGCACCGTGAAGACGATCCGTCTTTCGAAGGACCATGCGCGCGTGCTCGTCGAAGTGCAGCTTACGAAGGAAGCGGCGGACTTCGCCGTCGATGACACGCGGTTTTGGGTCGTGCGCCCGCGCATCGGTACGAGCGGCGTGACAGGTCTCGGCACGTTGCTTTCGGGCGCTTACATCGGCATCGACGCGGGCCGCTCGCACGAGGCGCAATCCG
>JAXDQB010000029.1:0-3310 GCA_034668065.1 Paraburkholderia sp. | reverse complement strand
CGAGACGTTGCGACGCCTGCGCGGCCCATCTCATCTGCTGAATCGCCCACTCCGTACGCGCTGCAGGATTGCCGCGCACCTGCGGCGCAGCGAAGCCGTCGAACAGCACGTCATATGCCGGGTGCACGGCGACGAGCTGTCCTTGCAAATGTGTGGAGAGTTCGGTGATCTCGACGCCCGCATCGACGGCGATGCCTAACAGATCGTCGCAATACGCCTGGCTTGACGCCGCCTGTTTGAGGTTAATCAGGCGCGGATCGGCGGGCACCTGAATGCCCTTGTAGCCTAGACTCGCGGCCCAGCCAGCCAGATGCGCGAGATTGTCGAACGGCACGTTGTCGCCCATGAACTGGGCGAGAAAGATTGCCGGCCCCTTGATCGTTTTCATCGTGCTGGTCCCACCCGGTGGATTGAAGGGATTGCAGCGCCCCAGGCCTTTCCCGCCGAGTCCACGGCGGGAAACGTCGCCAGCCGAAAATTACGTGGCCATCAGAACGGCGAATCGGGGAAATAGAACTGCTGCGCGTTCTGCTTCGTGATCAGCACCGACGGAATGATCGTAGTCGGTGGCAGCTTTTCGCCCTTCAGGCGTGCTTGCGCTGTCAGCTTGATCGCGTCGTAAATGAACTTCGGGGAGTACGACACGTCGGCATTGATTAGCGGCGCGCCATCCATCACGTTCTTCACCATGCCTTTCGAGCCCGCGCCGCCGAACACAATCTTTATGTCCGAGCGCTTGGCCTGATCGATCGCCTTTAACACGCCGACGGCCATGTCGTCATCGGCCGCCCAGATGGCGTCGATATGCTTGAAGCGAGTTAGATAGTCCTGCGTCACCTTGAACGCGTCGTCGCGATTCCAGTTCGCGTACTTCGCATCCAGTATCTTGATGTTCGGATAGTTTTTGAGCACCCCAGTGAATGCGTTCCATCGTTCGTTGTCGAGCGTCGTCGGAATGCCGCGTAGCGCGACAATGTCGCCCTTGCCGTCAAGCGCCTTTGCGAGATATTCAGCGGGAATCTTGCCGAACGCGGTGTTGTCGCCTGCCACATAGGCGTCTTGCGCGTTGGTGTCCGTCAACCCGCGATCGACCACGGTCACGTACACGCCTTTCTTTTTCACCTGCGCGACCGGCTGCGTCAGCGATGCCGATTCGAACGGGAAGATGACGAGAGCGTTGATCTTGTCTACTGTCACCAGATCCTGCAACTGGTTGGCCTGTTCGGGCGCGCTCGCTGCCGTCTTCACGATCACTTTCAGATCGGGATGCTCTTTCTCCAGATCGGCTTTTGCCTTGTTCGCCCACCAGACGATGCCGCCCGTGAAGCCGTGGTCGGCCGTCGGTATTGCGACGCCCAGCGTGACCTTTTCATCGGCGCGCGCGACGCCAGTGCCCGCCAGCCCCAACATGCCCAACGCCAGCATGCCGGCGCCGACTGCTCGAATGACCTGCTTCATGGCTGTGTCTCCTGTTGGTGGGGCGTGTTCAACGCCCGGTTTTTCCATCGACGAAACGCATTCTTGCTGCTCTTCTCCGTAACGCCGCACGACTTACATGTTGCCGAAAAACCGTTGTGTTGCTCAACGCCGTCCGCGCTGCAGGAACGCGACCACGATGATCGCGACGCCCTGCACGGCGGCATTCAGATAGACACTGATGATGCTGGTAAGGTTAAGGATGTTCGCAATCACGGACAGCAGCACCGCGCCGATCACGGTACCGACCACGCGACCTTCGCCCCCCTTCAACGCCGTACCGCCGACCACCACTGCCGCAATCGCTTCGAGTTCCCATAACAAGCCCGTCGTGGGTGTCGCTGAACCGAGGCGCGGCACGTACAGCACGGTCGCAACGCCAACGCAGATGCCGAGCAGAACGTACGTAACGATCTTCACCGTGTCGACGCGAATCGCCGCATAGCGTGCGACCTGTTCATTTGAACCGATCGCCTGTACATAACGACCGAACGCCGTGCGGTTGAGGATCAATGCGCCGCCCGCCGCGACGACGAGGAACACCCAGATCGGCACCGGCACGCCCAAGAGGCTCGCGTAATAGACGGGACCATAGAGATCGGATAGTTTGTTGTCGAGCGTCAATGCGCCGCCGTCAGCGAGCCACGTCAGCACCGCCCGAAAGATACCGAGCGTGCCGAGCGTCACGATGAATGGCTCGATGCGGCCTTTCGTGATCAGCAAGCCGTGCGCGCAGCCGAACGCGCCGCCCAGCACGAACGCGCAGACGATGCCGATGACCAAAATCGTCAGCGGCGCGAACGCATGACCGCTGGGCGACGCCGCGAGCGCGTTCATCAGCCAGATCATGCTGCCTGCGATCAATGCGGCCATCGATCCGACCGACAGGTCGATGCCGCCCGAAATGATGACGAACGTCATGCCGACCGCGATGATCCCGATGAACGATGTACGCGTGAGCACATTCATCATGTTATCGACGGTGGCGAAGTCGCGGTTGAGCAGCGTGCCCGCGACGCACAGCACGATTAGGCCAGCGAGCGGCCCGAGCCCGTACAGCCGATGCGCGAGCCGCATTGCACGCCCGGCGGGCGCGGTTTCAGTGGGTGCCGGTCGCATGAGCGATCAACTCCTCTTCGGTCAGATGGCCGAGGCCGAGCGTCGCCTGCAATTTGCCCGCACGCATCACGACGACGCGATGGCACAGGCCGATCAGCTCGATCAGTTCAGATGAAATGACGACGACCGCGCGCCCCTCGGCGGCGAACTGGTGAATCAGAAAATAGATGTCGCGCTTCGCGCCGATATCTACGCCACGCGTGGGCTCGTCGAGCACGATCACGTTCGGGTTCGGCTGCAGAAACTTGGCGAGGGCGAGCTTCTGTTGGTTGCCGCCGGACAGGGTTCGCGCACGGCTCGACAGATCGCCCGTTCGGATGCCGAAGTCGTGCACTGCTTTGGTCAACCCGGCGCGCGCAGCTTTCAGGTCGAGCAGCGGATGTGCGTAGCGTTCGAGCGTCATCATTGTCACGTTGTCCTGCAGGCTCAGGTTCACATGCAGACCTTTGCCCTTACGGTCTTCGCTCAGGTACGTGAGGCCGTGACGCATCGCGTCGCGCGGGCTCTTGATCTCGCGCGTGCCGCCCGCGATTTCGATGCGTCCTGAGCTCTTGTGACGCAAGCCGATGATCGCCTCGAACGCTTCCGTCCGACCCGCTCCGACGAGGCCCGCAAAGCCCAGCACTTCGCCCGCGCGCACGTCAAAGCTCAGATTCTCCACCCAGCCGGGCACGCTCAGTCCAAGGACCTTCAACGCGACGGGCGCATCAGCGGC
>JAXDQB010000028.1:0-2576 GCA_034668065.1 Paraburkholderia sp. | reverse complement strand
AGCAACGTATGCTTGCCCCGCCAGCCGATGCTCCCCTTTTGCGCAAGCTCGACTTCAAGCACCGGCGCCGAATCGGAAAACACGCGGTGACCAAACGGCCCTATCTCGCCTTCGATGCGTTCCGCAAGCTGCTGCAGGCGCTGACGCATCACCTTGTGATAGTCCCGTCCGCGCGCGTAGACAGAGACGACTGCCGCCGCAGGATCAGCCAGGCGCGCCCGCTCGCGCGCGCGCCAATCGTCCGGCGATGCGGCGGGCCCGGAAGCTGACGGCGCGCTTTCGTCCGCGCCACGGCCAAGCGTCGAGGCCGGCAAATAGGCCATGCGGGCTGTGATGATGCGTCGCGTGCCGGCTACAAGCTCGGCCGGCCGGGCGCGTTTCATCCCATGTTTGGCCATATAATCCATTTCACCGTGGCACCCCGCTTCAAGCCAGGCGGCAAGCGCCGCTTCGGCTTCGGGAAGATCCGTGCCGCTGATGCCGATCGCACCGAAGCCCAGCTCACGGCCCCATGCCTTGATCCGCTGCGCGAGCGCCGCCAGCGCCGCGGCATCAAGGCGGCGCTTTTGCTCATCGGGCGCGCTCGCAACATTGGCAGCATCTGTATGCGACACGTCGCCCGCCCCCTCGAGACGGCTGTCTTGTAGGGGTGGCGCTGCGCATGAGGTGCGAACCGCGTCGGACGTTGTCATGTGAAGAGCGGCGTGTGCCGGACATCGTTTCATCAAGCTATTTTACGAGATTACCCCGTGGCGCCCGACTCACCGTTTCATCCGTCTGCGCGCGTACTGATCGAGCGCCACTTCGTGCTCGATGATCTCGCCGCCACGGAGGCGTTCGGTGCACGTTTCGCGCAATCGCTCGAATACGTGCGCGAGATGCCGGCATTTTCCGGTCTGCACGTGCAGCTCCTCGGCGATCTCGGCGCCGGCAAAACAACGCTTGTGCGCGCAACGCTCGCAGGCCTGGGTCATAAGGGCCGCGTCCGCAGCCCTACCTATACGCTTGTCGAACCCTACGCGCTCGCGCGGCCGGGCGGGGAACTCGAGCTCTATCACTTCGATCTCTACCGTTTTGCCGACCCGGCGGAATGGGCCGACGCCGGCTTTCGCGAATATTTCGACTCGGGCGCCATCTGTCTTGTCGAATGGCCGCAAAAGGCCGGCGACCTGCTCGGCGTGCCCGACCTCATCTTTGCGCTTGAAACCGACGGCGAACGCCGTCGGCTCAATGCGCACGCATACAGCGACTCAGGAAAAGCATGCCTCGAAAGATGTTGATCAAACCGTTTTGCTCGATCGAATCCGCCGCCACCGCAACACACAACTGGCGCCGCCGCCAGGTGCTGCGCGCCGGCGCCTCTACACTCGTGCTCGGCCTCGCCGCGCCCTTCGTCGCCCCGCGCGCCGCATGGGCGAGCTCGGTGCTCGGCGTGCGCGTGTGGCCCGCGCGCGACTACACGCGTGTCACGATCGAATCGGACCAGCCGCTGCAAACCGCGCAAAACCTGCTGCAAGAGCCCGACCGGCTTGTCGTCGATCTCGACGGTCTCGATCTCGACCAGGCGCTGCGCGATCTCGTCTCTAAAATCGCGCCGAACGATCCGCAAATTAGTGCCGTTCGCGTCGGGCAGTTTCAGCCGCACGTTGTGCGGCTCGTATTCGACCTGAAGGGTTCGGTCAAGCCGCAGGTGTTTTCGCTGCCGCCGGTGGGCACCTATCGCTACCGGCTCGTGCTCGATCTCTATCCGAATGTGGCGCCGGATCCGCTGATGGATCTCATCGCGCAAACCGAAGGCAAGGAAAAGCAACTCAAGGAGAGCCGGCCCGAGGGCGACGCCCTGAATGCGCCACTTGCAGGCCCGGCCACTCCGCTCGCCGGTGCGCCGCTCGCGAGCGCGGCCGCTCCCTTGTCCCAGCATCAGTCCCCGTCTATCGATAACAGCGACGCCTTCTTCCAGCATTACGCGCAAATCACGCCGCCTGAAGGTACGGCGGCGCCGGGCAGCTCAAGTGCGGCGGACAAGCGCACGCCGGGCATAGCGCGCGACCAGGGCATCTTGGCGGGTGGCAATGCGCCTAAAAGCGGTGCGGCCAATTCCGCCAATACGGCTAATGCGCTCGCCAGCAACGGCAAGATCGACGACGGCGCAGGCGGTGACTCCGCTCCATTCGCAACGCCGAAGACGGGCCGCACGACGCGCTTGCTGACGGTGGCGATCGACCCCGGCCACGGCGGCGAGGACCCCGGTGCAATCGGCAGCGCGGGCACGTATGAGAAGCACATCGCACTCGACATCGCCAAGAAGCTGCGCGCAATGATCGACGCGCAGCCGAACATGCGCGCCATGATGACACGCGACGACGACTTCTTCGTCCCGCTCAATGTCCGCGTGCAAAAGGCGAGGCGTGTCGGCGCGGACCTTTTCGTCTCGGTCCATGCCGACGCTTTTACCACGCCGACTGCGCGCGGCTCGTCGGTTTTCGCGTTGTCCGAGCACGGCGCATCGAGCGCGGCGGCACGCTGGATGGCGGCCAAAGAGAATTCATCGGACCAGATCGGCGGCATCAACGCCA